>DAOUSV010000004.1 GCA_030627065.1 Piscirickettsiaceae bacterium
GAGCTAAAAACAGATCCTGAACATGTGATTGGAGCCGTACGTGCTGCAATGGCTGTATTACCGATCAATGATCGTAAATTAAAAATATATTTGAATCCACAAGATATTGAATTAGTAAAAAAAGGCTTATCTATGGATGATAATAGTGAAAGCTGGAATTTGATTGATGATCCTAGGCTGAGCCGCGGGGGGTGTCGTTTAGAAACTGCAGATACAATGATTGATGCCTCTGTTGAAGCACGTCTTGACAGTGTTATTACTAAATTGCTGGGTGGGGAGCGAGTGGATGACCCAAGCGAATGAGAATAAACAAAAGAAAATAGCTGCGGCTGATAGAACAAAAAATTGGCGGGTACGTTTAAAAGACTATCAAGAACGATTAGATAACGATCCATCAGAAGTATTATCGGTTGAAGGTCGATTGACTCGAATGGTGGGATTAACGTTGGAAGCCGTTGGTTTTCAAGCGCCGGTTGGTAGTCGCTGTGAAGTGCAAGGTGCAAGTGGCAAGCTAATTGAAGCCGAAGTAGTTGGATTTTCTGGTGAAATACTATATCTAATGCCAACAGGTGATGTGCGAGGGTTAATACCTAATGCTCGTGTTCGCCCTATTCGTAGTGATTCTCAAGTGCCTGTTGGTGAAGGCTTATTAGGCCGCGTTGTTGATGGTGCTTGTAAACCGCTTGATGGTAAAGGTCCCCTTAAAGTCAAAGACAGAGTTCCTTTACATGGCGAACCAATCAACCCCCTCTCTAGAGCGCCCGTCAGAGAACACCTTGATGTGGGCGTGCAAGCCGTTAATGCATTATTAAGTGTCGGTCGTGGACAACGTATGGGCTTATTCGCAGGGAGTGGTGTCGGTAAAAGTGTTTTACTTGGCATGATGACTAAATACACTGAAGCGGATGTGATTGTTGTCGGCTTGATTGGGGAGCGTGGTCGAGAAGTTAAAGAGTTTATTGAAGATATTCTCGGTGAAGAAGGTTTAAAACGAGCAGTAGTAGTTGCATCTCCTGCCGATCATTCACCACTTATGCGGTTACATGGTGCTATGTTAGCAACTAGTATTGCCGAATATTTTAGAGATCAAGGCAAGCAAGTCTTATTGTTAATGGACTCTTTAACCCGTTATGCTCAAGCTCAACGTGAAATAGCCTTAGCTATTGGTGAGCCGCCGGCAACCAAAGGTTATCCACCATCCGTATTTTCATTATTGCCTCAATTGGTTGAACGAGCTGGTAATGGTGCTAATGGTGGTGCAATTACTGCTATTTATACCGTATTAACGGAAGGTGATGATCAGCAAGACCCTATTGCCGATGCGGCCCGTGCTATATTGGATGGGCATATTGTTCTCTCTCGTCAATTGGCAGAGTCAGGAGTGTATCCCGCTATAGATATTGAAGCATCGATTAGTCGTGTTATGCCGCAGATTATTGATTCTGCCCATTTAGAGAAAGCACAGAAATTTAAACAAATTTATTCGACTTATCGCCAAAACCAGGACCTCATTAATGTTGGGGCGTATGCCATGGGCTCTGATGTGAAAATTGATGAGGCAATTGCCCTGTTCCCTAATTTGCAGGACATGATTAAGCAAGGAATGAGTGACGCTGTGAATTGGCAACAAAGTGTTAATAGCTTAACAATGTTGATGCAACAGCCTCCTCCTCATGCCGGCGGCATGATGCAAGCCCCTTCAATTATTAACCAAGGCTAAGTACGTTGGTCAAACGGTCAAAAAAATTAAGCCCAATCGTAGAGCTGGCGGTTAAAGCAACGGAAGAGGCGTTAGTTAAAGTCGGTCAGGCAAATACTGTTTGGATAAAAGACAAACAACAAGAAGAAGAGTTACATAGCTATAAAGCCGAATACCTTAGCCGACTTCGTCAAGTTGATAATAGCTTGGTTAGTGCTCAAAAAGTACTCGAGCTTAGAATGTTTTTAGTATCGTTAGATCAAGCCATTGCCGCCCAGCAGCAGCAAGTTGGAGTCAGTCTTCGTGGCTTGCAACACCAGCAGCAGATTTGGCATAAAATGCGGCAAAAAGAGCAGGCGATGAACAATCTTGTTATTCGGTACCTGCATGAAGAAATCCAGATCGAGTTAAAGCAAGAACAGCAAGATAACGACGAACGCAACACTGCTCAGTGGATTCGCAAGGTGAAGTGATATCTATTATAAAATGGCCATAAACTTTATGGCATGGTCTCTGCATTATCGATATAAAATGAAGAAAAGTTGTCTGCTTAGTAAATATTGAATTAACTAAGAAAGCAATGAGTACCAAGGGGTAGAAGAGTCATGACGCAGCAAGGTAGGCAGCAACAAACATCAATAATTGCAAAAAGTGGCAATTTAAAAGCGGCAAAAATTACCATCTCCGCTGTGATGAGCAAGTGGGGCGTTAATAATGAGTCTTGGGCAAAAACCTTACAATTATATAGTGACTATTTAATTCGCTATTAAATGAAAAACTGAATAAGAGGATACTGTAAATCATGTCGGATGAAAAAACAGTAGTAATAGATTGTGGTGATTCACTCAATATTGCAGGAGTGGGTGATTTATATGCGAAATTATTGACTGCACTGGCTGATGGGCAAGTGATAAAGCTTGATGTTAGCAGGATTGAGCGTATCGATGCGGCAGTATTGCAAATGCTTTATGCCTTTTCTAAAGAAGCTGCAGAGCATGGTAATCCTGTTGATTGGAGCGATGCCAGTGATGCTTTTTGTCGAGGTGCACGGTTATTAGGTCTAGCACCAAAGATGAATATAGAAGACAATAAGGCATAAGCAACCGGAGAGGGTTGTCTTTAAACTATAGTTAATAATTTTGAAGTAGCATTTGTACAGATGCTAAAGATAGGAGAAAAATCGGTCATGGCAAAGATTTTAGCAGTTGATGATTCAGCGTCCATGAGACAGATGGTTTCATTTACATTAAAAAGTGCAGGTCACGCTGTGACAGATGCCGCGGATGGTCAACAAGCATTAGATATCGCCAAAACACAGTCATTTGATGTGGTGTTGACGGATGTAAATATGCCGGTAATGGATGGTATTACATTAACACGAGAATTACGGGCATTGCCTGCTTATCGTTTTACGCCTATTTTGGTTTTAACAACCGAAGCTGGTGGAGATAAGAAACAAGAAGGTCGGGCTGCTGGAGCAACGGGTTGGTTAGTTAAACCCTTTAATCCTGACCAATTATTAGCAACAATTAAGAAAGTGCTAGGCTAACACCACTTCCCTTTACAAACAATGACTTACTGTCTGTTTGCGGGGAAGGTGCACTCTAAATTTAGTGGGAAGAACCTATGAGTATTGATATTTCACAATTTCATGATGTGTTTTTTGAAGAAAGTTTTGAAGGCTTGGATGCGATGGAAAGCGGCTTACTCAATCTTGATGTAGGTGCCGCTGATATTGAGGCTATCAATACTATTTTTAGAGCTGCGCACTCAATAAAAGGTGGCGCAGGAACCTTCGGTTTTATGGCCGTTTCCGAGTTCACTCATGTAATGGAAACGTTACTAGATGAAGTGCGTAACGGTGACAGGGATGTAACGACTGAGTCAACGAACCTGTTTTTAGACGCTGTTGATGTGTTACGCGAGATGTTAACTGCGGTTAAAAATAAAACAGACACAGATGATGTACGAATTGCAGAGGTCAACGCGAAATTAGAAGCGATGATGAATGATGGTGGCGGCGCTGCTTCAGCTAGTGATAATGCATCAAGTGAGCCTTCTGAATCTGAAGAAGCCAAACCTCAGGGTTGGACGATTGATTTTCGGCCTCACCAACACTTATTACAAACAGGGAATGATCCTGTTCGAATGCTTCGTGAAATGGAATCGTTGGGTGACTTAACGGTTATTGTAAATGATGAAAAGTTACCTTCATTTTCAGACTTAGAACCAGAAGATAGTTACCTGTCATTCTATCTAACACTGAAAGGTGATATTCGCAAAGAGGATGTTGTTGAGATATTTGAATGGGTAGATGATGATTGTGACTTAACGATTGAGCCTTTATTTGATGAAAGTACACTTGTAAAAGCTGAGCCTGAGAAGATTGATGCCGTTGTTGAAGATAAAGTTGAAGAACCTGCTCCCGAACCTGTAGCAGACATTGCGCCGGAAAAAATGCCAGCACCTAAAGTGGAGTCTGTAAAAACGGCTGCACCTGCTGCAGCAGCATCAATTCGTGTTGGAACCGATAAAATTGATTCACTTATCAATTTAGTGGGTGAGTTAGTGATTACTCAATCAATGTTAAGTCAGATTGGAGATAATTTTACTGAAGATATGTTGCCTAAGCTAATTGATGGATTAGCCCAGTTGGAACGTAACAGCCGTGAGATGCAAGAAGCGATCATGCGGATACGAATGTTACCAATTAATTTTGCTTTTAATCGTTTCCCACGCTTAGTTCATGATATGACTAGTAAAATGGGTAAGAAGGTCGAGTTAAAATTGACTGGTGAGCAAACGGAACTTGATAAAACGGTTATGGAGAAAATTGGTGACCCATTAGTGCATTTGGTAAGAAATTCGCTGGATCATGGCTTGGAAACGCCTGAAGTGAGACTTGCCGCAGGTAAAAACGAAACTGGCACATTAAATCTGAATGCTTACCATCAGGGCGGCAATATCGTTATAGAGATTAAAGATGATGGTGCAGGCTTAAATGAAGATAAGATTTTTTCTAAGGCGGTAGAAAAAGGCCTTGTTAATGCTAATGATAATTTAAGTCCAGACAAAATTCATGAGCTTATCTTTTTGCCAGGGTTCTCAACCGCTGATGTGGTGACTGATGTATCTGGTCGTGGTGTTGGTATGGATGTGGTGCGTAAAAACATCAGTAGTCTAGGCGGTACGGTTGAAGTTAAATCTGAAAAAGGTATTGGTTCAACATTTACTATCCGTTTGCCTTTGACTTTGGCCATTATGGATGGCCAAACTATTCGTGTTGCAACTGAAAATTACATTGTGCCGTTAGTATCCATTATCGAATCAATTGAAATTAAAACAGAAGATATTAAACGGGTGTCAGGAAAAGGTGAGATTTATCCTTTACGCGATGAATATGTACCTGTTATTCGACTTTATGAGCTGTTCGGATTAAAACCGACATCGACTGACCTTGAAGAAGGATTGTTAGTTGTTGTTGAAGGCGACAATCAGAAAGTAGGTTTATTTGTTGATGACTTATTAGGTCAGCAGCAAGTTGTAATTAAAAGTTTAGAAACAAATTATCGAAAAGTGTTGGGTCTATCTGGAGCCACTATTTTAGGTGATGGCACGGTTGCATTAATTCTTGATGTGCCTGGCTTGATGACGTTATATCGAGATCCATCATTGGCAAGTGAAATTATAATTGATGACCATGCAGCCTGAGGAGCAATAAAATGACTGAATTACAACAGGTAGATGAGTCTTTGGATGAGATTGATTCAGGAACTGAACAATATTTAAGCTTTATCTTAAATGATGAAGAATATGGCGTTGAGATCTTACGTGTTCAAGAAATAAAAGGCTGGGAGCATGTAACCCCGATTCCGAATACGCCAGCACATTTATGTGGTGTATTAAATCTCCGAGGCACTATTGTTCCAGTTGTTAATCTACGTTGCCGATTTGATATGCCATTGAAAGAATTCACACCCACAACCGTAGTCATCGTGCTTAAAGTTGAAGGTGCAGCTCAGCGCACGGTAGGTGTTGTCGTTGATGCTGTATCAGATGCCCATAATATTATGCCGGCGGATATTAGAGTTACACCAGACTTCGGCACTCAAGTAGATACAAGCTTTATCAGAGGGGTTGTGCCTATTAATGATGAAATGATGATGATACTGAATATCGACAGCCTGTTAAGTGTGGAAGCGCTTGGTTAAAGCGACGATTAAGTTAATTATTGTGAGCCGAGTGATAGCCATTATGAATCAGAAAGGAGGTGTGGGTAAAACCACAACAACCATTAATCTAGGACATGCGCTTGCCTTAGCTGGTAAACGAGTGACTGTTTTAGATATGGATCCGCAAGGCCATGTTGCAGTTGCCTATGGTTTAGATGAGCGGAAAGCAGGTTTAGATAAAGTGCTATTAGATTCATTAGCAATTGATGATGTCACTATCGCCGCAAGGGATAATTTGGATGTGGTGTTAGCCGGTGAAAGTTTAATCGATTATGAGACTATCGCAGAAGGTGGTGCTAGTCGAGGTCATAAATTGCGACTAGCCATTGAGAATTCAAAATTAAAAGAAAGAGATTTTGTATTGATTGACTGTCCGCCGGCAACTGGCTTGTTAGCAGTTAATGCGATGTTTGCCGCTGATGAAGTGATGATACCTGTCTCCAGTGATTATCTTTCATTGCAAGGATTGTCAAAGATGGTACATATTTTAAAACGGGTAGAAGTCTTATCAGGACGCAGTATTAAGTTATGGTTAGTGTCGACACGAATGAATTTACACCGGCGCTTGGCTCATGAAGTAAGACGTCGGGTATTAAAGTATTTCCCTGGCAGAGTATTTAAAACGGTTATTCGTGAAAATGTTGCATTGGCAGAAGCGCCAGGCTTTGGGAAAACAATATTTGACTATAAACAAAATTGTGCTGGATCTAAAGATTATCAGGCCTTAGCTCAAGATCTATTACTAGGGAGAATTGCGTAATGGCAGAAAAGAAAATCTCCTCAAGTGCTGAGCTAAAGGTTAAGAAAGCACCAGCAACCAGGAAGCGAACTAGAGAAACATTTACTACTACAAGTAAAAAGGCGGAAAAAATGAAGACAGAAACAGAATTATTAGAAGAAAGTTTTGCCGCTTTGGCACCGCAAGGTGAAGCCTTGGCTGCCCGATTCTATGAACGGTTATTTGCAGAGTATCCTCAAGTGATACCGCTATTTGAAGGGATATCAGTTAAGGGTCAAGAGAAAAAATTGCTAGCATCACTTGTACTGTTGGTACAGAACTTGCGTAACCCAGATGTACTGAAAGACTATTTAACAGCATTAGGTGCAAGACATGTTCACTATGGGGTGGTTGCAGAACATTACCCAATAGTAGCGGAAAACTTACTAGCCGTTATGGCTGAGTTTGCCGGCAAACTTTGGACAGCTGAAGTAAAACAAGCATGGACCAATACCTTAAATACTGTAGCAACGATTATGTTAGATGCATATGAGCCGACGGAGGCAGATGAAATGGCGAACAAAGAATTAGAGCAACAATTGAATTTAATGCGGTCAGCAGTGGATGGTTCAAATACCGCATTGATGATGTGTGATAAAGATCTTGTCATTACTTACGCTAATCCAGCGGTGATAGCGTTATTAGACAATAGACTGACAGAGTTACGTCAAGTGTTTCCTCGCTTAGATTTAAGTAAAGTGATTGGTACATGTATTGATGATTTCCATAAAGACCCCTCATTACAACGAGGCATTTTATCTGATCTTAAAAACTTGCCTTATAACAATCAAATTCAATTATTAGATATTCATTTTGATTTAACGGCAACGGGATTACTTGATGCTGATGGAAACTATGCCGGTAATATGGTTGAGTGGAAAGACATTACAACTAAAAAAGAAAAAGAACTTGATGTGGCACGCTTACAATCAGCTGTAGATGGTTCATCAACTGCATTAATGATGTGTGATATGGACCGTGTGATTACCTATGCTAATCCATCTGTGGTTAAAATGTTACAAAATCGGGAAGCCGAGTTACTCAAAGCCTTCCCTCGAATGGATTTGAGTAAGATTATTGGTACATGTGTCGATGTGTTCCATAAAGACCCTTCACACCAAGCTAGATTATATCTAGACTTGCAAGCGATGCCGTATAACAATCAAATCGAAGTGGCAGGCCTACATTTTGATCTGACATTAACCGTTCTTCTTGATGATGCTGGTCAGCAAATGGGTAATATGGTTGAGTGGAAAGATATTACTGATGAGAGGGCTCGTGAAGTAGCGCAGGAAACAAGTGAAAAAGCCATTGCAGAAGTTATTGGCGCCGCGGGTCGAGGTGAATTAGCCGAGCGTGTTGATACGAGTGAGCTTAAAGACTTCTTAAAAGTGGCTGGCGAAGGTGTTAATAGCATTATGGCCGAGTTTGAACGGGCTGTTAATGAATGCTTACGTGTCGCGAAAGGATTGGAGGATGGCGACTTAACGACAACGGTTGAAGGGGAATGGTTCGGTATAGTGAATGACCTTGCTCAGTCATTAGATGCGACGACAACTAGTTTACTCACAACGATGGTTGATATTAACGATGCTTCTGAAAGTATTAGTTCAGCCGCAGGTGAAATCTCTGAAGGTAATATTGATTTAAGCCAACGTACTGAACAGCAAGCATCTTCACTAGAAGAAACAGCTTCTAGTATGGAAGAGTTAACGAGTACCGTTCGTCAAAACTCTGACAATGCTCGCCAAGCGAATCAGTTGGCGGCATCAAGTCGTGAGCAAGCTGAGAAAGGTGGTTCAGTTATTAAAAATGCAATTGAAGCGATGACCGCAATCAGTGCTTCAAGCAAGAAAGTAACTGATATTATCGGTGTTATTGATGAGATTGCTTTCCAAACTAATCTACTAGCCTTAAACGCAGCAGTAGAAGCCGCACGAGCCGGTGAACAGGGTCGTGGTTTTGCGGTTGTAGCATCAGAAGTACGTAACTTGGCACAGCGTTCAGCATCAGCAGCGAAAGAAATAAAAGAGCTGATTAATGATAGTGGTGAGAAAGTGAAAGAAGGTTCAATGCTGGTTGATGAATCAGGTCGAACATTAGAAGAAATCGTTGCCAGCTCCAAAAAAGTAGGCGATATCATCTCTGAAATTGCAGCTGCGGGTGCTGAGCAAACTCAAGGTATTGAGCAAGTAAATAAAGCCGTGACACAAATGGATGAGATGACACAGCAAAATGCAGCATTAGTAGAAGAAGCGGCTGCTGCCAGTGAGGCTTTGGATGAGCAAGGTAAGAGCTTGAGTAAAATGGTGTCATTTTTCGAACTTGGTCAGGGTGAGTCAATGCCTGCACCAGCAGCGCCAAAGTCAATAGCAGCGGCATCAAGCCCAGCGGCGGCTAAAAGACCTGCATCTAAACCTAGACCGGCTGCTTCAGTAGCTGCATCAGATGATGAATGGGATGAGTTTTAAGAGGTAGTTTGATTGAGGGAGGATGGCAACATTCTCCCTTTGTTATAGGGATCGATGTATCCTAAGCCGTAAAGCTGAATGTCGAGCAACAATAAAGTAAAATTCTTGTTGCTCAGTTGATAAAAGGGAAGGTTAATCACATGGCGGAAAGACGCGAATTTGAATTTACAGATGCTAACTTTGAGCGTATTCGACAATTCGTATCTGAACACACGGGCATTGTTCTAACAAAAAAGAAAAAAGACATGGTGTACGGTCGCCTCTCCAAACGCGTTCGTAAGGGAGGTTTTGGTTCTTTCGATGCATTTCTTCATGAGTTGGATATTGGGAATGCAGAAGAACAAGACTTTATGATCAATGCGATCACTACAAACTTGACGGCATTCTTTCGTGAAAACCATCACTTTGAACACTTGGCTAATGTCGTTATTCCTGAGTTAATTGAAAAGAATAAACATAGCAAACGAATTCGTATTTGGTCTGCTGGTTGCTCAACAGGCGAAGAACCTTATAGTATCGCCATTACTTTGAAAGAAAACATACCAGACTTTGACAAGTGGGATATAAAAATCCTTGCAACGGATCTTGATGCCAATGTTGTAGCACATGGTAAAGCCGGAACGTATCGTGAAGAGCGAATAACAGGCTTGCCTGATAAGATCATTAAGCGCTGGTTTACATCCGGCGAGGGTGATGATGGGGAGATGGTACAGGTTGCTCCAGAACTACAAGATATTATTACCTTTAAGCGGTTAAATCTATTACATGAATGGCCAATGAAAGGGCCGTTTGATTTTATGTTTTGTCGTAATGTAGTTATTTATTTTGATAAAGATACGCAGCGTGTTTTATTTGATCGCTATGCCGATATTTTAGCGCCCAATGCTCATATGTTTATTGGACATTCTGAAACGCTATTTAAAGTGTCAACTCGTTTTGAATCCTTGGGTCAAACTATTTATAAGAAGCTAAACTAGTGAGTGAGTCCCGCCCATTACAACCAGAGTGTTTACCTTCATTTAATGATGTAAACCGCTATTGGGATCGTACTCATGAGACATGGGCTGCAAAAATATTACCTGGTGAATATTATGTGACAACGAGCCAAGAAGAGGCTGTTGCGACTACGTTAGGTTCGTGTGTATCTGCCTGTATTCGAGATAAAGTATTTGGCATTGGAGGAATGAATCACTTTATGTTACCTACAAAATCAATACACGGTAGTGATGACTGGATGGACTCAGCTGCGCGTTATGGTGGTTATGCAATGGAACATTTAATTAATGACATTCTCAAAGCTGGTGGAAATCGAAATAATTTAGAGATAAAGCTCACCGGTGGAGGCCGGATTATGCAGAATATGTCGGATGTTGGAGCGCGTAATATTAGCTTTGCATTAGAATATCTGCAAACCGAAGGCTTTGAAGCTATAAGTGAAGACTTAGGTGATATTTATCCTCGAAAAGTAATGTATTATCCTGCAACCGGACGATTGCTTGTTAAGCGCTTACGATCTATGCACAATGATACATTGATTCAACGTGAGCAAGCTTACCAGCATGATCTGGATGTACAGCCGGACTCAGGTGGTGTTGACCTTTTTTAATGACTTGCTCGAGAGTAAGTTATTTATGATGCGAACCGTATGGCTTTTCGATGCGGTTGTTACTTTGAAAAAAGTTCCCAAATAGGGCCCGTTATAGCTATAATTATCAGTCTTGTTATTTCAAAGAAAGGGATATTCTCTATGGCAAAAATTAGCGTTCTGGTTGTTGATGATTCAGCATTAGTTAGGAAGTTATTAACCGAAATCCTAGAGTCTGATCCTGATATTGAAGTCGTCGGTACCGCTATCGATCCCCTTATTGCCCGAGAAAAAATCAAAAAATTGCAACCTGACGTCTTAACTTTAGATGTTGAAATGCCCCGTATGGATGGCGTTACCTTCTTGAGAAATCTGATGCGATTACGTCCAATGCCTGTTGTTATGGTATCTACCTTGACTGAGCAAGGAGCTGAAGTAACCTTGGAGGCGTTAGAGTTGGGTGCCGTTGATTTTATAACTAAACCAAAGCTCGACTTTTCTAATACGATTGGTGATTATGCCGCTGAAATAATCGAAAAAGTAAAAATAGCATCAATGGTTAATGTACAAGCATTAGCACAAAATATTGTTGCTTTACCTGATGTGCCAGAAAAGTTAACTGCCGATGCTGTTTTAGCTAAGCGAGCTCCAGGAACAATCCCGTCACATTTAAAAACTACAGAAAAAATCATAGCGATTGGTTCTTCTACAGGTGGAACCGAGGCGGTAAAAGATGTGCTGAAAATGTTACCGGCAGACTCGCCGGGCATCGTTATAACGCAGCATATTCCTGCCGCATTTAGTGGGCCATTTGCGCTGCGCGTTAATAGTGTCTCGGCGATCGAAGTCTGTGAGGCGCAAGATGGGCAGCAAATATTGCCAGGACATGCCTATATCGCCCCGGGAGGTAAGCATTTAATTGTCGAACGAAGTGGTGCTAGGTTCTATTGTCGATTAAATGACGGTCCGCCAGTGAGTCGTCACAAGCCTTCTGTTGATGTACTGTTTCGTTCTATTGCTCAGAATGTCGGTGCAAATGCTATTGGTATTATGTTGACAGGTATGGGTGATGATGGTGCTAAAGGTATGCTCGAAATGAAAGAAGCGGGAGCATTTAATTTTGTACAGGATGAAAATAGTAGCGTCGTTTGGGGGATGCCAGGGCAAGCTGTGAAAATTGGGGCGGCGGAATTACAATTGCCTTTAAATAAAATAGCAGGGAAGTTGATGAGTTTAGTGAGTCAATAGTCGTTTAACTCATTTTAAGGCGCAATAATTGCATCGTTTAATTATATTTCAGGCATAAGCGATCAAAAACTCATAACTGATGGATAAAAATTAGGGTAACGAATGAACAAAGAAGTCTTTATTTCATTGATGTTGACGGCATTTCTCGCCATTACTAGCTTGTTCCAAGCTAATTATTTTGCATTTATAGTTGTTATTATCACGGCATTTGTATGGCTGTTTTTGCCGCTTTTGCTAAAAAATAGCAGTAGGGATATGGACAGTAAGCCGGGAAATGATAATGATCAGTTTGATTCTTCCGTACTTATTGATATTCAAGAGATGCATGATGAGGCTTATTCCCATTTGACGGAGCAGCTAGGCTTAGTTCGTGGTGAGAGTGAACAGATCAATGGTTTAGTGCAAAATGCAATTAGTCAGTTGACTACTAGCTTTCAAGGCTTAAATGAGCAAAGTACATTGCAAGCAAACATGCTGACAGGGCTGTTAAATGAAGAGGATGATGGCGGTTCAGGCTTTAGTTCTTTTGTCGCAGAGACGGATAGGTTGCTTTCTTACTTTGTTGAGCTGGTTTTAGGCAATAGTAAAGACAGTATGTATTTGATGCATCGCTTGGATGACATGACTGAAAAAGTAAATGGCGTTGTCTCACTATTAGGTGATGTAAAAGAAATTGCATCACAAACGAATCTCTTAGCACTTAATGCGGCTATTGAAGCTGCTCGGGCTGGTGAGGCGGGTCGTGGTTTTGCTGTGGTTGCCGATGAGGTTAGAAAGTTATCACGAAAATCTGATGATTTTAGTGAGGAGATCAATGGTTTAGCCAGTGACGTTAAAATGGCATTGGCTTCGGCAACTGAAGTGGTTAATAGAATCGTTTCTGCAGATATGAATGTGGCATTGAGTGGTAAAAAGAAAGTGGCAGATATGTCAGGCTCTGTGGCAGAAATGAATACACGATCACAGCATATTATTGAAAAAACCGGTGAGGTATCTCAGCAAATGTCGGCAATGGTTAATCAAGCTGTTACATCATTGCAGTTTGAAGATATGTGTACGCAGCTATCTGCACACATTGTCCGTCGTTTAGATTCTGTCGGTGAGTTAAGCTCATTGGTTGATCAGTTGCATGAAGCGCGAATAAATCCAAACAAGTTGGCAGGTTACCGTGATTTATTAACGGGTATTGAACAGTCATTATCTGAATTGAAACCGAAAATAAAGTCGGTTGAGCATCAAGCAGTATCTCAGCAAGATTTAGCTTCGGGTGATATTGATTTATTTTAGTTGAAGCATCTAATTTAAAATTAGATTAGAATAGCGGTATATTATATTATAGTCGCATCAATATTAAGGATATATTTTAGATGGGTATAGCAACAAAAACGGATGGTAACAAAATCATTATTAGTGTGACCGGTCGTTTTGACTTTAGTGTTCAAAGTGATTTTAGACTGGCATATGAATCAGCCGCGAGCAGCAGTCACTTTGTAATTAACTTCGCTACAGCCGATTATATGGATAGCTCGGCATTAGGGATGTTACTGTTATTACGTGACTTTGCTGGTGGTGAAAGTGCTAATGTAGAGTTAGCCAACTGCGGTGAAGAAATCAGAAATATTCTAGAAATATCTAATTTTGGTAAGTTATTTTCGATTAGTTAAATTTTAAGCTGTCCATATGTAAATATGGACATTTTTCTTGTCTACGGTGATTTTCTTTTATCGCATCACTGTGACTTTAAATATTCCCCTCCCGCTTGCTCCCCCCTCTCCCTATAAAAACAAAAACTCCGATTTGATTATTATTTGGTGTGCTTTTTGCATTATCTATAGATATATTAAATGATGCCATGAAACAGGCATTTCGGAGACATTATGAATCAAGCTTTTTTACTCAATACAGAACGTACGGTATCGACCAATAAGGTGGGTGAGTCTGTGCAAGGCTTAAAAAGAAGCTCCGATATGAAGAGTAATGAGCAGCAAGCTTTTTCATCCGAACTGGAAAAACATGTGGAGAAAAAGAAAGAGTCTGGCTTGGAGTCTACTGGACCGGCTAAAAATAAAAAATTATTACAAAAAGATCCTGTGACACGTGATGAAAATAGGCGGCAAATAGAAGAGTCAGAATACAAAAACGGCAAGCTGTTGCCGGAAGGTGATTTGTTTGTAGAGACGGTTAAGTTAGACGACGTCCAGCAAGAGGGAGTATTGGCAGAAAGTGATAACGTGCTTAGCCAAGAAGAATTTAATGTTGAGGATATCATCAAGTCGGTAGATGGTGAGCCTTTAGAATTGAATGCTAAGCCCGTTATTATTGAAGGCTTGCCTGCTCAAGTAAGTCTCTCTAGCTCGAGTAAGGATAAGCTTGGACTTGATGCGAATAAAGAACTTGGGGAAAAAGTCTCTAGTTTGATGAAAAATATGCCAAAGCAAGATGGCGTAATTTATCCTGAAAAGAAATTTGACTTAGATAATGTTGAGCAAGGTGCGGAGCAACGTAAGGTTGCAACAAATATTAGAACTGATATATTGCAGGCAATATCACAAAGAACAGAAAGTAAGGTAGATGACAAAAATACGAATGAAAGTATTGGTCTAAAGGCAATCGCATCTGCAGAAAAAGTGATTGGGACTGATAAAAAGGCAGAAGGACAGTTTGAATTAACGGATATAGTGAAGCAAATAAAGTCTGAAACTTCCGGAGTGGGCAAGCCGACTTTAGATAAAGGACCTAGTAGTTTTGTGAGTACACTCGTTTCACCAATAAATAGTCATACAATAAACTCACCAACCACCACGTCGCCTGAGAGGGTAGGAGTTCCGCTGCTAGATATTCAGCCCGAAGTGCAAAGTAAGGCATGGGGCAAGGTTTTAAGTAGTCGAGTCGTTTGGATGGCGCAAGAAGGAATACAGCAAGCCGCATTGCGATTAAATCCTGCTAGCTTAGGCTCTATTGAAGTAAAGTTGAGCCTACAAAATGAACAAGTTAATATTAGTTTTATTGCTCAGCATGTGGCAACACGTGATGCATTAGAGCAAGCTTTACCAAGGTTACGAGAGAGCCTTGGTGATAATGGTTTAGAGTTGGCGAATGCAGATGTCTCTCAGCAAGAGTCATTTGAGCACGCTGATGATAATACAAAAGATAGTGAGAATCTTCATCTGGATGGTGAGGATGGAGTTGTTGGTAGCGGTAGTGAGAAAGAACTACTCGCGCCATCTGAGAGTGATGGAACAATAAGTGTATTCGCCTAAATAATAGCGCGTAATTTATAGATGTTAAGTGGAGATGGTAATGTTTAAATTAGAAAACTACTCGTTGAAAAAGAGAATGCAATTGGTGGCTGTTATGGGCATCGTTGGCTTGTTTCTTCTGGTGGCAATGTTTTGGTATTTAGGATTAACGAATCATCAAGTGATCGTTGGGTTGGGTGTGGTCTCTATTGCAAGTGTTATATTTTTTCTAATAGCAACACATATGGGTGATTTTGGTGCGCAGCGTGCTAACACTTTGGTGGCGGGTATTCAAAACATTAAGAAAGGTGATTTAACCCAAGAGGTGGCGATTGCCGGGAAAAGTGATTTTAGTTGGATGGCTTTTGAGTTGAACAGTGCTAGGAAAAATGTTTCTGAACTTGTGAAAACATTGGTGAGCGGCGTTGCTCAAATGCAAACAGAAACGCAAACTATGTCGGCTACGAGTAGGCAGACAGTGGAAGGTGTTTTGGCTCAACAAGCGGAAACAACACGGGTCGCTAATTCAATGAGTGTGATGACAGCATCAGTACAAGACGTTGCAAAAACGGCGTCAGATACTGCCGAAGCCGCACGAAATGCTGATAGTGAGGCGCAGGCTGGTAAGCAAGTGGTAACAGAAGCTATGCACGCGATTGATTCTTTAGCCAGTGAAGTTGAAAAAGCCGCCGATACATTAAATAACCTTGAGGCTGATATCGGTAATATTGGAGCGATTGTTGATGTTATTCGAGGTATTACGGAACAGACCAACTTATTGGCATTGAATGCTGCGATTGAGGCTGCTCGAGCAGGTGAGCATGGTCGAGGTTTTGCTGTGGTCGCTGATGAAGTCCGGACGTTAGCCGCAAGAACACAAGATTCAACCCATGAAATTGAAGAAATGGTTGGTCGTCTGCAGGCTGGAGCAAGTGCCGCGGTTAGTGTGATGAATGAAGGGCGAGAACAAGCTCAAAAGAGTGTAGAAAAAGCCGCTAGTGCCAGTGCTGCCTTGGATACAATTACTGCGATGATTTCCACGATGGATGAAATGAGCGCCTCTATTTCGAGTGCCGCTAATGAGCAGTCCTCTGCTGCAGAAGATATTAATCGAGGTATTGCCAATATTAGTCAGGTTGCAGATGGAACCGCAGTAGGAGGGCAAGATATATTAGTGGCAATTGACTCTCTGTCTGCGTTGTCTAGTCAGTTACAAGATGCGGCAAATAAATTTAAAGTCTAAAAGTCTAGGATTTAAGCGGGTATAAATTAAAAGCCAACATTTTCTTGTTGGCTTTTTAATGTCTAAATTAGGCTATCTTCAATATCTTTAAGTGCCAACATTGGGTCTTTAGCTTGAGTAATCGGGCGACCAATTACAAGATAACTGCTACCTGCAGTGATTGCTTCAACAGGTGTCATTGTTCGGTGTTGATCGCCTCGGTCACTATTAGCTGGGCGAATCCCTGGTGTTATTAATTGGAAAGCATCACTATGCTGTGATCGCAATGCCTTCGCTTCTTGTGCTGAGCAGACAACACCATCTAAACCACTTTCATCAGCCAATTTAGCAAGGCGTAAAACAGTGTCAGTCATTGAGCCTTGTAAGCCAATTTGATCGAATGTAGCTTGATCCATACTGGTTAATAATGTGACTGCAATTAAGTGCGGACGATCTGTGTGATGACCAATAGCTTCACGAGCCGCAGACATCATTGCGCCGCCACCAATAGCATGTACATTCATCATCCAAACACCCAAATCAGCGGCCGCCGCACAGGCTTTAGCTACTGTGTTTGGAATGTCGTGATATTTTAAATCTAAGAATATATCAAAACCTTGTTTTACTAATGTATCAACAACAACAGGGCCTGAACGCGTAAACAGTTCTTTACCAATCTTTAGGCGACACCGCGTAGGATCAAGTTGATCGGCAAGTGCAAAGGCACTATCTTCCGTTGAATAATCAAGTGCAACAATAATTTTAGAGTCAGGCATATTCATTTCACCAAAATAAGAATAAGAGACTTTTGCACGATAAGTATTTTTTGTCATAACAAGGCAAAAATAGTCGAAAAAGCGCAGTTTACCAATGTAAATGAGCATTTTGAGACTCTTCTTAACGCAGGTATGGCAGAAAAGACGACTTGTGCAGATGTCTCGATTGAGATGATCCTACCTGAAATGGTGACGAAAATGGTATTCTGTGCCGATATTTTTAGTAATACTTCTAATGAAGACGGGTATAAATAGTGGATTTTGATGTTTTTGCACAAGATGGTCAGGCTCGTCGAGGCCAGTTAAAATTTGAACGCGGCACGGTTGAAACTCCTGCTTTTATGCCTGTAGGTACTTACGGCTCAGTTAAGTCGATGACACCTGAAGAGGTGATTGAAACAGGTGCCGAGATCGTTTTAGGCAATACCTTTCATTTGATGCTTCGGCCGGGTACTGACATCATTGAACGCCACGGTGACTTACATGATTTCATGCATTGGAAAGGCCCGATTCTCACAGACTCAGGTGGTTTTCAAGTGTTTAGCTTGGGAGATATGAGAAAGATAACAGAAGAAGGCGTTACCTTTAAATCACCAATTAATGGCAGTAAAGTCTTTTTAGGCCCTGAAGAATCAATGGCAGTACAGCGTTCTTTAGGTAGTGATGTTGTGATGATCTTTGATGAATGTACACCGTATCCTGCCGATGAGCGCACTGCTGAAAAATCAATGCAATTATCATTGCGCTGGGCTAAGCGTAGCAAAGATGCACATGGCGACAATCCTTCTGCATTATTTGGCATAGTACAGGGCGGAATGCATGAAAATCTGCGTGAGATTTCTTTACAAGGACTAACCGAAATTGGCTTTGATGGTTATGCTATTGGTGGACTATCTGTGGGCGAGCCGAAAGAAGATATGATTCGTATTTTGCAGCATTTATCAACACGGATGCCGCAAGATAAACCACGCTATTTAATGGGCGTTGGTCGACCAGAAGATTTGGTTGAGGCGGTGGCTCGAGGCATTGATATGTTTGATTGTGTGATGCCAACTCGTAATGCGCGCAATGGCCATTTATTTGTTCATCATGGCGTGGTGAAAATACGAAATAGTAAATATAAAACAGATACTGGACCGCTTGATCCTTTGTGTGATTGTTACACCTGCAAGAATTACAGCCGTTCATATCTTAATCACTTAGACCGCACAGGTGAGATGTTAGGGCCGCGATTAAATACAATTCATAATTTATATTATTATCAAACATTGATGTCAGGCCTGCGAGATGCAATTTCAGCAGGAACTTTGGCCGAATTTAGCCGTGAATTTTACGCAATGAGAGCTTGATACACGCAGCTTGAACGATAACAGGTAAAATACCCGTGACCATCCAACTTACAGGTTTTTAGCACACAAACTAACTGCGCTATCTACGTTATATTATTGAGCAATAGAATGGCTATTACATCAATAATATGCCTTGCTATCACAGCTATTTTGAGCACTAAAAACCTGCAACTTGAACGATAACAGGTATAATCCCCCTTCTTTTAATATTTGAGATATAGCAACTATGTTAGATTTTTTCATTTCGCCTGCACATGCAGCGGCAGAAGCGGCAACTCCAGGTTTGATGGACTTTGCTTTTCCAATCGTTTTATTAGTACTGTTTTATTTCATGTTGATCCGTCCGCAATCTAAACGTGCAAAAGAGCATCGCAATATGCAAAGTGGCATAGATAAAGGTGATGAAGTCGTTACTGACGGTGGCTTGATGGGCAAAATTACAGCAATTGGCGACAATGCAATTACAGTACAGATAGCAGAAAATATTGAAGTTAAAGTTCGTCGTGAATCAATTAATTCAGTGTTGTCAAAAGGAACATTGAAAAAGCTATAAAACTGGAAGTAGTAGGATTTTTAGGATATTAAAATGAATCATTATCCCTTGTGGAAAAACGTATTAATTATCGCAGTTATTATGATTGGCGGCTTTTTTGCCATGCCAAATTTATATGGTGATGATCCTGCTATTCAAGTATCAGCAGGTCGATCGGGCACGGTTGACCTTGCTTTATTGGCTGATGTTGAAGCCTCATTAAAAACGGCATCCATCGATTATAAAGGTGTGGTGTTGGATAACGGGCGCTTATTAGTTCGGTTTTCTGATGGTGGCACACAGTTAAGAGCAAAAGATGTTTTGCAAAAAAGTATTAAGGGTGACTACATTGTTGCTCTTAACTTAGCTCCAACAACGCCGAATTGGTTAGCTATGTTTGGTGCCGAGCCAATGAACTTGGGTTTAGATCTACGTGGCGGTGTTCACTTCTTAATGGAAGTGGATATGGATGCGGCAGTTAAGCAATCATTAAATGGTTCTGCTAGTGAGTTTCGTACATTATTACGTGATGAACGAATTCGTTATAAAAAGATTCAAGTAAATAGAAAAGATATTATTGTGTCTTTTCGTGGCGAAGAACATCGAGATCAAGCCGAAACTAAAATGGCGAGAGAGTTCGATCAATTTAAGGTTGAAGTCTTAGAAAACATTGCTACCCCATCACTATCATTAGCGTTAAGCGAAGTGGCAATGCGTGAGATTCGTAAAACAGCATTACAACAAAACATTATCACCTTACGTAATCGAATTAATGAACTAGGTGTTGCAGAGCCGACAGTGCAACAGCAAGGTGATAGCCGTATTGTGGTGCAATTACCGGGCGTGCAAGATACGGCGCAAGCCAAGAAAATTCTAGGTGCAACAGCAACCTTAGAGTTCCGTTTGGTTGATTTTGAAAATGATGTGCAAGATGCAGTAAAAGGTCGCGTACCAGCAAATTCTAAGTTATATAAACGTCGTGATGGTCGTCCTATATTACTCAGTAAACGCGTGATGTTGACTGGTGAGCATATTATTAATGCCGCATCGACAATCGATCAAAATGGTTCACCATCGGTATCAATTACCTTAGATGGTAAAGGCGCACGTGCATTTAGTAATGTAACGCGTGACAATATTGGCAACCCAATGGCGGTAGTCTTTATTGAATCAAAATCTGAAACACGTAAAATTGATGGTGAGATGGTGAAAGTACGCCGTCAAATGCCTGAGGTCATTAATGTTGCCACTATTCGCGACCAACTTAGTAAGAAGTTTCAAATTACGGGATTAGATTCAACTACTGAAGCACGTGATTTAGCCTTGCTATTACGTGCCGGCGCATTAGCGGCACCGATTGAAATTGTTGAAGAACGAACTGTTGGTCCAAGTTTAGGGCAAGATAATATTGATCAAGGTTTTAACTCGGTAATAATAGGGTTTATTTTCGTACTTATCTTTATGGTCATTTGGTACCGTGTCTTTGGTCTGGTGGCAAACTTGGCGTTAGCTGCAAACTTAGTACTTATTGTGGCATTGCTTTCCATGTTGCAAGCGACATTAACCTTACCAGGTATTGCCGGTATCGTATTAACGGTAGGTATGGCGGTTGATGCCAATGTACTTATCTTTGAACGTATTCGAGAAGAGTTACGAATAGGCAACAGTCCGCAAACGAGCATTAATGCAGGTTATGCCAAAGCATTCTCAACGATTGCTGATGCTAATATCACCACATTAATTGCTGCCATTGTTTTGTTTAGTTTTGGTACAGGTTCAATTAAGGGCTTTGCCGTAACTTTATCTCTGGGTATTTTGACATCGATGTTTACCTCTATTATGGGTACACGTGCAGTGATAAATATGATTTATGGGCGTAAAACGCGTCCAACTTTGTCAATTTAAGGTAAAGATATGCAATTTCTAAAAGAAAAAACTGAATTTAACTTTATGGGGAAACGCAAAGTAGCGGCGATTCTCTCTGCTTTATTGTTATTAACATCAATTGCATCTTTGACAATGCAAGGTTTGAACTTTGGTATCGACTTCACTGGCGGCACCATGATTGAGCTAGCCTATGAGGAAGAGGCAGAGTTAAATGCAATTCGAACTCAGTTAGAGCAAGGTGGTTTTCAAGATGCGATTGTGCAAAACTTTGGCTCAGTGCATGAAGTGTTAATTCGATTACCAATTTCAGGTGATAAGAATCTATCAGAGCTAAGCAATCAGGTTGTTGATGCGTTGCAAGCCGAACACGAAACAGCTATTGACGTTCGTCGTGTCGAGTTTGTTGGGCCGCAAGTAGGTGAAGAATTGACTGAGCAAGGTGGCTTGGCGATGTTATATGCCCTTATTGGTATATTAATCTATGTGGCTTTCCGTTTTGAATATCGCTTTGCCATTGGTTCCGTTGTGGCATTGGTACATGATGTGGTGATCACACTGGGTATCTTTTCTGTATTCCAGTTTGAGTTTGATTTAACGGTATTGGCAGCAATATTAGCGATTATTGGTTATTCACTTAATGATACTATTGTGGTCTTTGACCGGATTCGTGAAACCTTCCTACGCATGCGTAAAGGCTCACCAGAAGAGATTGTTAACCGTGCGTTAAATGATACTTTGAGCCGTACAATAATGACATCTGTTACTACGTTACTCGTGGTTCTCTCATTATTTATTTTTGGTGGTGAGGTTATTCATGCATTTTCAATCGCATTGATGATCGGTATTATTATTGGAACGTATTCATCAATCTACATTGCGAGTAATACGGTGTTATCGATGGGTGTGAGTAAAGCAGATCTAATGCCACCTGAAAAAGATGACAGTGTCGATATTAATGAGGATGGTAGTCAGGTTTAAGACGACTATTAATTAGAAAGAGTCCGAGATAATCGGACTTTTTTTTGTTAGCTATATAAAGAAAGAGATTTTGTGATTTTTTGATGATGACTTTGTCTCTTTATACGATGTGATTGTAAATCTAGTACATCGACTGATTGTTTGGCATGTTCTAACTCACGATCTTTTTCTACAGACACAACACTGAGAATACGTAAGCCATCATTATTACCTTTATAGCTCATAAAGGTAGCAAATTCATCAAGCCCTTGCATTATCGTTACCATTTCTAGTTCTAGTGCTTTCTTATTCATTTAATCTTTCATCAGCATTTGTATTCAATATAGTTAGTAGCGGCGGATTGAAGGAAATCTTGAGTGAGCGCAATGGTGTCGCGCTGAGCATTCAATATGCAGAGTGAACTTTTTTAATTGAAAATCATCTAAGATAAGGAAAAAACCTGCACTATTTAGGAGAAACTCCTGATTGTTACAGGGAGTAAGTACTGTATTATTGCTTGCAGATTATAGAGTGGAGAATAAAATGAAAATGATGAAACTATGGCTCTTTGCCCTGTCAGTATTAATGAGTCAGTTATCTGTGGCTGAGACGATGGATGTTAAGTTGCATTATGTCGGACCAAGTGAAGGCTCTGTGTGGTTAGGAATACAACAAGGGCTTGATGAAGCTAATATCCAAGGGCAGTTCTTAGGTCAAAAATACAGCGTTGTTCGAGTGACATTAGATGAGCTGAAAGCTCTTGATTCAGTCACCGCCGTATTATTAGCTATTGATGCCGATCAGGTTCTATCGATTGCCCAGTCTAAGTACTTTGAAAATGTCGCTATCTTTAATATTACTTCTGACAGCAATTCATTACGAAGTGCTTGCCTACCAAATTTACTAAATATTACGTCTAGTCAGCAGATGAAACAAGATGCAGTGACTCAGATGTTGAAGAAGAATCCTGATTCGAAAGCGCAGGCTCAAGGTTGGCATAAAGATTTTAGAAAGTTTGCTGCAAGTCAGCTTAATAGTCGGTTTACCAAAGTATCTGGCGTTATTATGGATGACGATGCATGGGCTGGCTGGGCAGCAGTAAAAATGCTATCTGATACCGTAGCGCGAACACAAAGTGTTGATGCGGCAGTTATGCTTGAGTATTTAAAGAATGATCTTGCCTTTGATGGTCAAAAGGGTGCTGGTGCAACTTTTCGTGACACAGGGCAATTGCGTCAGTTAGTATTGCTGGTTGAAAATGATAAGATTATTGCCGAAGCGCCATTACGTGGTACAAAAGGTGGTCTTGATAGTCTTGGTTTAAAAACGTGTAAGTAAAAGGAAATATTTAAAATGAAATTAAAACAATTACTACTTTCGTCACTTGTGTTTGTAAGTGCTAGTGTATGGGCTGATCCTACCTATCGCTTATTTGTCACCAATGAGAAAAGTAACACCGTCAGTGTTATTGACTCCCGCACAGGTAAATTAGAAACGACATTAGAGATTGGAGATCGTCCACGTGGTATTGGTTTGTCACCTGATCATAAAACATTATATGTAGCAATAAGTGAAGAAAATGCAATTGCAATGGTTGATGTTGCCACATTAAAAACGATTGGCCGATTAGAAGCGGGCGAAGATCCTGAAACATTTGATGTTCACCCTAATGGTAATTTATACCTTTCTAATGAAGACGATGCCAAAGCAACGGTAATCAATCCAACTACTGGCGAAATCATTCACGAAATTAAAGTGGGAATGGAACCAGAAGGCGTTGCAGTTTCTCCAAATGGTGATGTTGTATTAGTAACCAGTGAGTCAATGAATTTAGTTCATATTATTGATACGGCTGATCACAAAATTGTAGCAAATATCCTAGTAGCGGCTCGCCCTCGTGGTTTAGCGTTCAACAATGATGGTAGCTTAGCTTATGTTAGTAGTGAGATCGGTAATGAAGTAGCTATTATTGATATTGCACAGCGTAAAATTATTAAGAAAGTGGTGATTGATTTACCAAAATCAAAACCAATGGCATTAGTACTTAGCCCAGATAATAAAGTTATTTATATGACAACTGGCCGAGCGGGTAAGGTTGCTGTTCTTGATGCTAAAACATTAGATATCATTTCAACGGCTGATGTCGGCAAGCGCGTTTGGGGTGCCGTGTTAAGTCGTGATGGTTCAACACTTTATACTGCAAATGGTGTGAGTCACACCGTATCAGTTGTTGATACGGCTACTAGCAAATCAACAATGGAAATTGAAGTCGGTAAATTTCCTTGGGGTTTAGCGCTGGATGATTAATAGCTAAACTTTCCATAAAGTTTATGAACCCGATAGTGATTACTCATTATCGGGTTTTTTATTGCCTGATTTTTTGTTGTTCAATGGCTTACAAGGTATGATGCTCCCATGGAAATAATCTTACGTTTTATTGATATTTGTCGCTTCAAAGCAACACCGGCCGATGTGCCTAGCTCACAGTTCTTATTACAAATATCTGTGTTTATTTATTTCATTTTAGGTATTTTGATGGGGCGAATTAGTGAGGACTGGACGGTAAGTCTTGCTACCAGTTTGTCTGATATTTTTCTTATGATTATTGTCACCAGTTTATTGTTGAAAACCAGAGGGTTTCAAGTTCGAACACAGCAAACAATAACTGCAATGGCAGGCGCAGGAAGTTGTATTACAATCGTTGGAATGCCTATTGTGGCATGGTTCTACTACACTACAGAACAAGAACAAATGAATGGGATAGCATTATTATTCATGGTGATGCTGATGTTTTGGAGTTTAATGGTAACAGCACATATTTTTCGCTATGCATTAGAGATAAAATCCAGCACAGCGGCCATGCTTACAGTTACCTATACCGTCTTATCAATAGTAGCCACAGGTCTGGCTATGTCAGGAGTTGCATAAATGCATATTCATATCTTAGGAATTTGCGGTACCTTTATGGGCGGTGTTGCCATACTTGCTCGCGAATTAGGCATGACAGTATCAGGTTCTGATGCCAATGTTTATCCACCAATGAGCGATCAACTCGCCGCTGCAGGTATTGAATTACAACAAGGCTATGTCGCCGAGCATTTAGATCCTGCCCCTGATTTAGTAGTGATGGGTAATGCCCTATCTCGTGGCAATCCAGCCGTTGAGTATGTGCTTAATAAAGGCATTCCTTATATTTCAGGGCCGCAGTGGTTGGCTGAAAATGTATTGCAAGATAAATGGGTATTGGCAGTCTCAGGCACTCATGGCAAAACCACAACCAGCAGTTTACTGGCTTGGATATTAGAAGATGCCAATATGTCCCCCGGATTCTTGATTGGTGGCGTACCGGCGAATTTTGGCGAAACAGCACGCTTAGGCAAAACACCGTTTTTCGTGATTGAAGCCGATGAATATGACACCGCATTTTTTGATAAACGCTCTAAGTTTGTGCATTACCATCCGCGTACATTGGTGATTAATAATCTCGAATTTGATCATGCTGATATCTTCGATGATTTAGCCGCCATACAAAAACAATTCCATCATGTTGTTCGCACTGTACCATCAGAAGGCTTATTGATTACGCCATCACATGATGAAGCGGTCGATGATGTACTTCGTATGGGCTGCTGGACACCGCAACAAACAATCGGCATTGATAATGGACAATTACGAGCAACAAATACTGCTGATGATGGCAGTCAATTTGATGTGACTTTAGAGGGCGAGCATTACGCCACAGTAACATGGTCAATGTTAGGTCATCATAATGTTAGCAATGCCTTAGCCGCGATTGCTGCTGCCCGTCATGTTGGAGTGACTATTGAACAGGCTTGTGGAGCACTCGAACGCTTTAAAGGTATTAAACGCCGTATGGAATTACGGGGCAAAGAACAAGGCATCAAAGTGTATGATGACTTTGCTCACCATCCCACCGCTATCGCCACTACATTAAACGGCTTAAGAGCCAATATTGGTGATCGCAAATTAATTGCTATCTTAGAACCGCGATCCAACACTATGAAAATGGGTGTTCATCAACAAACTTTAGCCGAATCACTACAAGTAGCGGATCGGGTTATCTTATTAGAAGAAGCAGGTGTGGGTTTATCTCTCAGCGATATTCAGCAACAATTGGGCGAAAAGGCAGTGATTGAAACCAGTATTGAAGCGATTATTAACACGGTATGTGCCGAAGCTAAATCAGGTGATGAAGTGTTGATTATGAGCAATGGTGGCTTTGGTGGTATTCATCAAAAACTATTAACCGCATTGGCACAACGATGACTGATAACACTCAGATAGCACTTGCATTAACAGGTGCTTCCGGCGCGCCGTATAGCCAACGATTGCTTGAGGTATTATTGGGGCAGGGCATTACTGTTCATTTGATGATCTCAGCCGCCGCTCGTATTGTATTTTCCGATGAACTTGATTGGAAACTGCCCGCTCGAGCCTGTGATGTGCATAAAATGCTGGTGAAAGAATTTGACTGCAATCCAGAACATTTAAAAGTCTATGGCGAACAGCAATGGAGCTCCCCCCTTGCCAGTGGCTCACACAAAGTCGGAACAATGATTGTTTGCCCCTGCACAATGGGAACACTCTCTTCAATTGCCGTCGGCAGTAGTGATAACTTAATCAATCGCGCCGCTGATGTGATGATTAAAGAAGAGCGAAAGTTGATATTAGTACCGCGTGAAATGCCATATTCAGCGATACATTTAGAAAACATGCTTAAACTGGCACGGTTAGGGGTCTGTATCTTGCCACCGAATCCTGGCTTCTATTTCAAACCTACACAGTTATCAGAAATTGTTGATTTTGTAGTTGCCCGCATTTTAGACCAGGCCAAAATTGAACATCATCTCCAGCCTATCTGGGGCGAATAAATTGTTTTTAAGTGTCAGTTAATACTCACGTATAATTCACATATTAAATTAGTTATCCGGAAGCCAATATGTCAGATATTGAAATCGCACAGCAAGCCAAAATGGATCAAATTATTCCATTAGCTCAAGCGCGTTTAGGTTTAGATCCTCTACAACTGGATCCTTATGGTCATTACAAAGCTAAAATCTCGTTGGATGTGATGAATGATCTGGCTGATAAAGTCGATGGTAAATTGATTCTTGTTACCGCAGTTAGCCCAACTCCTGCGGGAGAAGGTAAAACTACCACGACGATTGGTTTAAGCGATGCCTTAAATCGGATTGGTAAAAACTCAATGGTGTGCGTGCGTGAACCTTCAATGGGACCTTGCTTTGGAATGAAAGGCGGCGCGGCAGGCGGGGGTTATGCCCAAGTTGTACCGATGGAGGATATTAACCTTCACTTCACCGGTGATTTACATGCCATTGGCGCAGCACATAATCTATTATCAGCGATGATTGATAACCATATCCATCATGGTAACGCCTTAGACTTAGATGTTCGTAAAATCACGTGGGGACGCGTGATGGATATGAATGATCGGGTGCTACGTCAAATTAATGTCGGTTTGGGTGGAGCAGTGAATGGATTTCCACGTGAAGATGGCTTTGATATTGTAGTCGCCTCAGAAGTGATGGCGATATTTTGCTTATCAAGCACCCTGAAAGAATTAAAACAACGCTTGGCTAATATTCAAATTGGCTATTCACGTGATGGCACGGCTAGATTAGCCAAAGACTTAAATGCCCAAGGTGCAATGGCAGCCTTATTAAAAGAAGCCTTAAAACCGAATTTAGTACAAACCCTAGAAAATAATCCAGCCTTTGTTCATGGTGGTCCTTTTGCCAATATTGCCCATGGTTGTAATTCACTGATATCAACCAAGATGGCACTAAAGATGACGGACTATGTTGTCACTGAAGCTGGTTTTGGTGCTGATCTTGGTGCTGAGAAGTTTATTGACATTAAATGCCGTAAAGCAGGAATTAAGCCTGATATAGCGGTGATTGTCGCTACGGTTAAGGCTTTGAAATACCACGGTGGGGCAAATGTTAAAGAGTTAGCGAATGAAGATTTAGCCGCACTTGGGCAAGGTATGGAAAATTTAAAGCGTCATTTAAGTAATATTCAAGATCAGTTTGGCTTGCCATGTGTTGTTGCGATTAACCATTTTGATCAAGATACTGATGCCGAGATTGATTTAATCAAAGCTGCAGTTGAGTCATTTGGAGCTAAAGCAGTTGTAGCGAAACATTGGGCAGAAGGTGGAGCTGGCGCTGAAGACTTGGCTCAACAAGTCATTGCTATGTTGGATGA
>DAOUSV010000048.1 GCA_030627065.1 Piscirickettsiaceae bacterium
CAGTTTCCACAGTTTCCACAGTTTCCACAGTTTCCACAGTTTCCACAGTTTCCACAGTTTCCACAGTTTCCACAGTTTCTTGCGAATCTTGAGGTCTACCGCTACCTTGGCGAGCATAGTAGGCTAGGCCTTTCAATACGATGTCAGGGTAATGCGATATTTGTGTGGGTAATAGGGGGGTAATATTTTCAGCATCACCACCCGTAATAATAAAGCGGATACGATTATTAAATTGCTCTCTAAGGTCATCAATAAGCCGTTCTAGGCTGGCGCTAACCATATATAAAGTACCTGCTTGCACGGCGCTTTGTGTGTTGATAGCCAGTGTTTTAAAATTGCTATCTTCTATTGTGTCATTGATATCACTAGTTTTATCTAATAAGGCATCACGCATTAAAGATAAGCCAGGTAAGATCATGCCGCCTTGGTGTTGGCCATATTTGGTAACAATATCAATGGTAAGTGCAGTGCCACAATCAATAACACAGGTGGCTTGACGCGCATGTTGTCTAGCAGCAATAAGTGATAACCAGCGATCAACACCTAATAATTCGGCTTGTTCATAGGAATTGGTAACACCGAAGCGTTTCTTCTCACTTTTTACAAAGTTTGGCGTAATATCCCACTGTTTTTCTGTCCATTCAGTCAGTTGCGTGGCTATTTTATCACCGGCAACATTTGAAACATGGACTTCGGAAATATCTTCTAGCGCTTTCCATTCACTTTTTAAAGAGGCTTTTATGCCTGTTTTTTTACGAGTGAAGCTGTGGCTTTCTAATGCGCCCACTTGAAGAATGGCCCATTTAACCCGAGAGTTACCGATATCGACTAATAATTTCATGATGCAAACCTAATGCTAACGTGGCTATTTGATAATGTGTGTATTTCACCATCGTGTTGATAGCGCAGCTCACCTTGTTTGTTAATACCGCGGGCAATAGCGTCAAAGTGTTCATCACCATTAATAAGTGTGATTGCTTGATCGGCAAGTGCATCGTAATCAGACCATTGCGGTATGAAGTTGTGTAATCCATTAATTTGGAATTGTTCTAGTGTTTCAATCATAGTTTGAATAATTTTTCCTGCCAGCTTATTCCTACAGGGTACATCAGTACAAAGATGTTGAAGGCTGGTGGTTGCTTGTTGAATTTTGTTTTGAGTGGTAGTTGGAAGCTTAAAGTTAAGGCCAATGCCAATCACGGTGTTTAATTGTTTACCGTAGCGTGATTCTACTAGAATTCCTGCTATCTTTTGTCTTTTATATAAAATATCATTTGGCCACTTTAATTGTAAGTTATTGATTCCTCTTGACTTGAGCGCGTTTATAAGGCTGATTCCAATAGCAATACTGAGTCCGTTTGTATTGGTTTCTGCGGGAAAAGGCCAGAAGAGTGATAAGTAAAGGTTGCCTGCTGAGGGGGAATGCCAGAGATCTCCCCGTCGGCCCCGTCCTGCTGTTTGAGTTTCGCTAAGGCAGGCCGCGGGAGTGGATTTTCCATGGCTTAGTCGCTGCCAAAGCTCATCATTTGTTGATGCAACGGAATCATGAAGCAGAATTTCATTTAATTTAATCGCTACTTCAGGTGAAATGGCAGATTGAATGGAGGTTTGCGAAAGGGCAATAAAGTCTGGTGAGGTCAAAATAGAAATACGATAATTGAAATAGAGGGTGTAGTTTAACAGTTAGTTAATTATATTGTGATATCAACAATGTTGCCTGCAGACTCATTAGAAGAGAGAGTCGTATTGTTTTCAGGATTTGTTGAGTCTGATTGTTGTTGGCTGATTTCAGCGCGTGCTTCTATTGCCATTTGAGCCGCTTGAGCGGCAACGGCGCGATCTTGAAAAGAAGGTTGGGCTGGAGCAAGTGCTGCGCTACGAATTTGTTCCGCTTTGCGTAATGTTACTTCGGGAGTATTTTCTTTGGATGCATCAATTCTAACATCACCACCAACAGCATATTGCACACCATCAGGACCACGTTGAAAGCTAAAATTAGCCCCTCCACGAACAATGCTACCACCTGCGGCAACATGAGCCGCTTCATGAGTTCGTACCGTGCGATCTCTTGCTTTTAACTCTTGTATTTGTTGATTATCTTGACGCGTTGATGCATTAGTAGTTGTCGCCTCTTCAGTTTTAGTAGCTGTTGCTGAAGAGCGTGTTATTGGGGGCGAAGCAATGGGTGCCGAGGCATCAATGTTCATAACTTATACTTTAAGGTCCAATATAGAACCAAGCATGTCATTGCTAGTTTCAAGTACTTTTACAGATGCTTGTACTTGCTGTTTATTACTGATCATATTCACTAAGGGAGTAGTGATATCGGAGCCTGACTCCATGGAATCTGCACTGGCAATGGTTGCCGCATTTTTATTGAGGCTTTGTAGTCCTGAACTTATACCCGATAAGGCTGATTGATAGGCTGGAATCGTAGTCATAATTCTCTCCTGAAATTAAACATACTTACGAGTAAAAATAACAGGTTAATATGTTTTATTTTGTGAGTTTTTTCTCACTTCTAGCATTTAAGCGAATAAATGTAATCGAGCTAGCAAAGACTAGAAAACTAAATAATACTTCTAAACTTGCATAAAAAGCAATACCTTGCGCGCTATAGACTTCTCCAACACCATGTGAAAAGTAGAAGAGCATTAAGAATGTTGTCCATGCATGAGTGTAAGGCTTGCCGTGTAAAAAACCTTTTAATGGGAATAATAGTGGCACTAAAGCGATGATTAGCCATGCCGATGTTGGGTAATTGCTGCTGTGTTCACCTAAGGTGATCCAGCAAGTCAATGTAATCATTAATGCAAAAAAGCTGAATAAAGCGAGATTTTTAAATAAAAGTGTCATGTGTTTAATGCTCTTGCTGTTGTGGCGATTCGTTGGCCTAATGCGCGACATAATTGTGCTTCATTGTCACTTAAATGACGATCATTATTACTGCCTGCTAAATGACTAGCACCATAAGGTGTACCGCCATCAGTACTATTCATAAGATAAGGTTCACTATAAGGTAGGCCCATTATCAGCATGCCGTGATGCATTAATGGCAACATCATGGATAATAAAGTGGATTCTTGGCCGCCGTGCAAGCTACCTGTTGAGGTGAAAACGGCAGCTGGCTTGCCAATTAACGAACCAGATAGCCAAACATCACTGCTTTGATCGATAAAGTATTTTAGTGGTGCCGCCATATTGCCAAAACAAGTTGGGCTGCCCATAACGAGCCCCGAACATTGCTTTAAATCATCAGGTGTTGCATAAAGATGACCTTGTGCAGGAATATCATCTTCGACAGCTTCACTTACAGCTGAAATGGCGGGCACTGTTCTTATCTTTGCTGAACAGCTATCAACATGCTCAATACCGCGTGCAATTTGTTCAGCCATATTTCGAACATGTCCGGATTGGCTGTAATATAAAACGAGAATATCAGTCATTATAAAATTTCAAGTACAGATTCAGGAGGGCGACCTAACTTAGCTTTGCCATTTGTAATAACAATAGGGCGCTCAATAAGCTTTGGATTATCACACATGGATTGAATAAGGTGATCATCAGTTAGAGAGTCATCGGATAAGTTCAATTCTTTATACGCAGCCTCACCTTTACGTAATAATTGACGGGCGCTGATATCAAGTTGTTTAAGTATAAGACTCAATGCTTCCTGTGTTGGTGGTACTTTTAGATATTCAACAATTTCAGGTGTAATACCTTGTTCTTCAATCAGTGCCAGTGTTTGGCGAGATTTACTGCATCTTGGATTGTGATAAATACGAACATCACTCATTTTGAGTTTCCTAATAAAGTGTCTAATGAAGAAAGGTGGATTTCTGTGGGTCGAACAGTTGCCCATTTTTTGCAACCTGGACATTGCCAATGCATCGATTTTCCTGCAAAGCCACAGTGCGGACAGCTATAGAGATCACCGCGTTGCACTAAGGTTTGAGTAATGTTTTTAATCAGGGGCACTAGAATTGGATTTGATTGCTCACCTAAAGAAATTAAACTATGTAAGCCTTCTACAGAAGGGTGCTTGTGTAACTCTTTATATAAATAATCCTGTGCAGCTTGGCTACCATTTTGTAGCTGAATAACATGCGTTAGCATTAACCGTACACTGGTCATATTTGGGTATTTACTTAGAATCGATGTTAACCATGAATTAAAGGCTGCCAGGTTATTGGTGTGTTGATAGCATTGGAGTAATTGCGGTAATGCTTCAGGTAGATAATGTATATTTTGTTGCTCGATGCGGCGCAATGAATTTAAGGCTTTTTTGAAATTGAGATTACTAAGATGGTGTTTTGCACCTAATAAACTAGCTCGAATACAGTTGGGATCATAACTATTCGCTTGTTTAAGTAATGTAGTTACTTTATCAGGTGATGTAGTCAGTTGTTGGTCGGCAAGTTCACAGTAGAATTGAGCAATCATCTCACCGATATTTTCAGTGCTATTAGATTGAAACTTCTTCGCCATATCAATGGCTTTCTGCCAGTGTTTTTCTTGTTGATAGATGCGAATTAATTGCTTATAAGATTCAATCGGTGGCGTTGCTATTGTTAATAATTCAAGAAATAGGTGTTCAGCGCGATCAAGCACGCCCGCACTCATATAATCTAGGCCCAATTCAACCAATGCCTGATTTCGTTGGTCTGACGACAATGTTGGTCGAGCAATAAGGTTTTGGTGAATACGAATAGCTCGATCTGTTTCACCTCGACGACGAAATAAGTTTGCCAAGGCCATATGAGTTTCAACAGTTTCACTATTTACTTCTAATAAATGGATAAAAACATCAATCGCTTTATCCGGCTGTTCATTAAGTAAATAATTTAGACCTTTAAAATAGTCAGGGTTAAAAGGTGAGTCATCCTTGGCAGAGTTTTTTCTATAATGTTTGCGCGCAACCATCCAGCCAGAAAATGCGGCAATAGGAAGCAGGAAAACTAACCATTCCATATTTAATGAGAGTCTTTAATCGGTAAAATTCGCAAACTATTCACTTCTTGTTCAGAAAGAGAGAGTTTTTTGTGCAAACGATTATTTTCATATCGTAAACGTAGAGTAGAAGTATAAATCGCGATAGCACCTATAATAATGCCCGTGACCATCGATATAATAACCATTATAGATAGGGGAGTAGAGACTGAATCTACATAATAATTGATCACAACGGGATTAAGGTTGATCGCTGAAAAGGCAGCGCCAATAGAGAAAATAATGACAAAAATAGCGATAATAATAGCGCGGCGCATGATTTTATTCCTTAAAGTTTAAGTTCGATCATACCTTAAAATGGAACATTGCCCAGATTAGTTAGAAATCATGTAAAATTGCGTAATTAAACATGTATTTAGTTATGGAGCGAATCAATGACCTTTGTTGTCACAGAAAACTGTATCAAATGTAAATATACCGATTGTGTGGATGTATGTCCTGTCGATTGTTTTCATGTCGGACCTAACTTTTTAGTTATTGATCCAGAAGAATGTATTGATTGCACATTGTGTGAGCCAGAATGTCCTGCAGAAGCGATATTCTCAGAGGATGACTTGCCTGATAATCAAAGTGAATTCTTAAAAATAAATGAAGAACTTTCTTTAGTTTGGCCTGTTATTTCAGAAAAAACTGAGCCGCCAGAAGATGCTGCAGATTGGGATGGAAAAACAGGAAAGATATCGTTATTAGAGCGTTAAGTCTTTAGCCTAGTACCGGATAAAAGAAAGCCCGCATTTAGCGGGCTTTTTTATGAATGATATATATTGAAGGTATAGATTTAAATCATTACGCCTTTAAGTTTTTTCATCGCATTACTTTCAATTTGACGAATACGCTCAGCAGATACTTGATATTGGTCGGCAAGATTATGCAATGTCGATTTACCATCCTCATTTAACCAACGCTGACTGACAATATCGCGGCTACGTTCGTCTAATGTTGCTAAAGCATCAAGTAGTTTTTGATGTTGGTGATTAGAGAAATCTACTTTCTCTAATTCTTGTGATGGATCTGAGTTTTCTGGTGCGGTTAAATAGGCAACAGGTGAGAACGTATTATCTTCATCATCACTATCTGATGGCAAATCAAATGACGCGTCAGGTTGCGCCAAGCGGCGCTCCATATCCATTACGTTTTCAGGCGTTACATTTAAATCTTTAGCAACAGCTTCAACTTCTTCTAGATTTAACCAACCAAGACGTTTTTTGGCACCACGAAGATTAAAGAACAATTTACGTTGAGCTTTGGTTGTGGCAATTTTAACAATGCGCCAGTTACGGATCACATATTCATGTATTTCAGCGCGGATCCAATGAACAGCAAAAGAGACTAAACGAACGCCTTTGGTTGGATCAAAACGTTTCACCGCTTTCATTAAGCCGATATTACCTTCTTGCACTAAATCTGCAACAGGCAAACCATAACCGCTGTAACCTTTGGCGATACGATTTACAAAACGAAGGTGTGACAAAATCAAGCGTTGAGCGGCTTCAACATCGCCATTTTCTTGTAAGCGAGTGGCAAATTCATATTCTTCTTCAGCAGTTAAAAGCGGCGTGTTATGAACTATATTTGTATATGAGTTCAAGTCGCTAATTGGTGCTAAGGCTAAATTGTATTGGGCTACTGTCGTCGTCATACTGTCGACCTCCAAAATATTATCTGAGTAATAGTAACATTAACTAACAAATTCATACTAGTAAGACCTATTAGAATAGGAGAAAGTTCCCTTAACTAGGTTCAATCGCATCAAGATGACGACCTACAGCCAACCAAGCGCCTAACATTCCCAAGGCAAGCCCAGTAAGAGGTAAGCTGATAAATAGCTGCCCAGATAACCATTGTAGTGAGAATTGACTCTCATAGAGGCTAGCAAGTTCATTAATGGGTCCATTCAATAAGCTAAAGGTGAGGAGAATGGTAAACCAAGCTAATAAGCCGCCCAAGGTGCCATACCAAAATCCGGTATAAAGAAATGGCCGACGAATAAAGGCATTGGTTGCGCCAACGAGCTTCATAACGCGGATTTCAGATTGACGGTTAAGGATAGCAAGACGGATGGTGTTGCCTATAACGAGAAGAACACTCAGTGACAATAAAATCCCTAAGATAGTGATGCCACGTTCAATCATTTTTGAAATGCTACGCAAACGTTGTAGCCATTCCATATCTAACTGAACTTGTTCAACTTGAGCGAGTTTGTTAAATCGTGACAATAAGCCGGAGATAGCATCACTTGTTAAATTATTGTCTTTTGGCGTGATGATAATAATGGCGGGTAATGGGTTTTCTTGCAGTGAGTCTAATACCGTTCCTAAACCTGAAAGTTCACGGAATTCAGCAAGAGATTCTGTGGCTGATTGGTATGTTGATTGCGAAATCTCAGGCCAAGATTGTAATTCTTTACTAAGCTGTAATGCTTGTGTATCAGAGGTGTTCTTTTGTAAAAATAGGGTAATTTGACTGGCATCATCCCATTGGTCACTAATGCTATTTACATTTTGTAGCAACACATAAAGTCCAGCAGGCAGCGATAAAGCAATGCCAATAACGGTGATGGTCATAATGCTGGCAACTGGCTGTCGCCATAGGCGACCCAAGCTAAACAGCATGACTTGCAAATGACGAAGCAGATAGTTTTGCAGATTAAACGTCATCATGCCTTTAAACGACCTTGTTGTAAGATAACTTGGCGATAAGGTAATGATTGTATTAAATCAATATCATGGGTGGCAATAAAGACTGTTGTACCCACCTGATTAAACTGCTCAAATAAGCTCATAATATCGCGTGATAATTCAGGATCAAGATTACCTGTTGGCTCATCGGCTAATAATATAGGCGGGCGATTTACTACAGCGCGCGCAATCCCCACCCGTTGTTGTTCTCCACCTGATAAGGCAATAGGTAGATTACGTTCTTTTCCCAATAAGCCGACCTTATCTAATGATGCACGTACACGGCGACCTATTTCACGATGGTTTTCACCAGCAATGACTAAGGGCAGGGCAACATTATCAAACACAGTACGATCATGTAATAAATTATGATCTTGAAATACCAAGCCGATCTGGCGGCGGTAATAGGGAATTTTACGTTGCGGTAAGCTAGAAAGGTTTTGATTGTTGATCAAGACTTGGCCACTAGAACTACGTTCAATCAGTGCAATAAGCTTTAATAAAGTACTTTTCCCAGCACCGGAATGTCCGGTTAAAAATGCCATTTCACCTTGTTCTAAATGAAAGCTTAGGCCCGATAAGGCTTCAAAACGATTAGCGTAACGTTTATAAACGTCAGTAAACTGAATCATGGATTAACTATCGCGACCTAATAAGGCATCGACAAACTCTTCGGCATGAAATGGGCGCAGATCATCAATCGTTTCACCGACACCAATATAACGGATTGGTAAGCCCGTTTTCTTAGCAATTGCGAAGATAATACCGCCCTTAGCTGTGCCATCTAATTTGCTGAGAGTAATGCCTGTAATGCCAACTGATTCATTAAACTGCACAACTTGCGACAAGGCATTTTGCCCTGTGCCAGCATCAAGCACAATCATCACTTCATGCGGCGCGCTATCGTCAAGCTTACTCATGACACGCTTTATCTTTTTCAACTCTTCCATCAAGTTTGATTGGGTATGTAAACGTCCGGCTGTATCTGCAATTAAGATATCAATATTACGTGCTTTTGCGGATTGCAATGCATCATAAATAACAGAGGCAGAATCAGCGCCACTGTGTTGAGAAATAACAGGAATATCATTACGTTCGCCCCACACTTGTAGTTGTTCAACCGCGGCGGCACGGAAAGTATCACCTGCCGCTAACATGACAGATTTACCTTGTTGTTGAAATTGTTTGGCTAATTTACCTATTGTCGTTGTTTTACCAACGCCATTGATGCCGATCATTAAGATAACAAAAGGCGAGTTAGATTCAGGAATAACCAGCGGTATGGAACTAGGCTCGAGAAGCTCGATCATATCTTCACGTAAAGCGGAGAATAATGACTCCGCATCACCTAATTGTTTGCGTGCGACACGTTGAGTGAGATCGGCAATAATAGTTTGTGTCGCATCAATACCTAAATCAGCGGTTAATAATTGGGTTTCAAGTTCTTCTAATAGGTCATCATCAATAGTCTTTTTGCCCAAGACAAGAGATGCGAAACCTTCGGTTAATTTAGTGCTGCTACGAGATAAACGTTCTTTTAATCGACCAAATAATCCAGGTTTTTCTGACGATAATTCAGCATTAACAGCCGCAGAGTTGCTATCCTGTTCAGCTTGAACAATGAC
>DAOUSV010000175.1 GCA_030627065.1 Piscirickettsiaceae bacterium
ATAAAGGGACCTTTCTTCAGTGAACGGGGCACAATCTATTCCTCTATCTCAGTTCCGGTTACTGCTTGCCGCGACGGCGGACAATCAGCTTGTCAGTACGTTTGTTCTTACGGGTTTTGTAGCCTTTAGTAGGCATACCCCAGGGCGACACCGGGTGACGACCACCTGATGTACGACCTTCACCACCACCATGTGGATGATCAACTGGGTTCATTGCCACACCACGCACTGTAGGTCTAATGCCTCTGCGTCTTGAAGCTCCAGCTTTCCCTAAAGAAATTAAATTATGTTCAGAGTTTGATACTTCACCAATAACAGCTTTACAATCTGCCATTACTTTGCGCATTTCACCTGAACGCAAACGTAAAGTTACATGCATCCCTTCTTTTGCAACTAATTGTGCTGATGTACCTGCACTTCGTGCTATCTGCGCACCTTTTCCAGGTTTTAACTCAACACAATGTATTGTAACACCTAAGGGCATATTCCGTAAGGACATACAATTGCCAATTTTAACAACCGCAGTCTCAGAAGAAACAACGGTATCGCCAACAGAAATTCCTTTAGGGGCAATAATATATTTACGCTCACCATCTTTAAATAAGATTAAGGCAATATTCGCACTTCTATTAGGATCATACTCCAATCGCTCAACAACAGCAGGAATATCAACTTTATTTCTTTTAAAATCAACAATACGATAGTGTTGCTTATGACCACCACCTATATGACGTGTTGTGATACGCCCTTGATTATTCCTACCACCTTTTTTACTTTTCTTTTCGAGCAGTGCTGCAAATGGCTTACCTTTATGCAAGTCATCATTTTTTACACGTACTACAAACCGAGATCCTGGAGACGTCGGTTTTGATTTTAGAATAGCCATGCTATCTACCGTTCCTATTGATTTTATACGTTAAAACTTAAGCCGCTGAAAACTCAATATCATGACCAGGCTTAAGCTTTACATAAGCTTTTTTCCAGTCTGAGCGTTTTCCTAATGTACGACCAAAACGTTTTACTTTACCTTTAACATTTAACACTTGAACTGAATCAACTTCAACATCAAACATCAATTCCACAGATTTTTTAATCTGAGGTTTCGTTGCATCTCTTTGAACTTTAAAAACAATCCGAGACTCAGCTTCTGCTGCAATTGAACTTTTTTCAGAAACAATCGGTGCTAACAGTACATTTGCTAGCTTACTATTCTCTATGCTCATGCTAAACGCTCCTCGATTTGTTTTAATGCTGTTGACGTTGCAATCACCTTATCAGCCGCAACTAATGCAACTGGATTCAAACTAGCGGGTGTCGCGACTTCGACATAAGGAATGTTTCTTGAGGCTAAAACTAAATTATCCTCTAAACTATCCGTCACAATTAAAATACGTTTTCCATCAACGTTTTTTAATTTTTGAACTAATTCCTTAGTTTTTGCTGTCGCTGGTGACAAATCATTACTAGCGACTAAGCGTCCTTTTCTTAATAATTCAGATAAAATAGAACGAACGCCTACTTTATACATTTTTTTATTAATTTTTTGATCAAAAGAACGTGGTCGTGCAGCAAAAGTTACACCACCTGAACGCCAAATTGGACTAGACATTGTACCAGCTCTTGCCCGACCTGTCCCTTTTTGTCTCCAAGGTTTAATGCCACCCCCTGCAACTTCAGCTCGTGTTTTTTGAGCTTTAGTTCCAGCACGTGCCGTAGCTAAATACTTAGTGACTAATTGATGGATCAATGTTTCATTAAATCCTTGACCAAAAACCGCTTCAGATACGTCGATAACGCCTGCCGAATCTTGATCATTTATTGCCGGTATTTGCACACTCATAATCAACCCTTATTTTTCTTTTTTGAAGCAGCAGTAATCACAACATCACCACCTTTAGCACCAGGAACTGCCCCTTTAACTAAAATAATGTTTCTTTCGGTATCAATAGAATGAACCGTCAAATTTTGTACAGTCGTTTTGACTGCCCCCATATGACCTGCCATTTTTTTACCTTTAAAAACACGACCAGGTGTTTGACACTGACCGATAGAACCAGGAGCTCTATGAGAAACAGAGTTACCATGCGTTGCATCTTGCATTGCAAAATTATGACGTTTTACAGCACCTGCAAAACCTTTACCAATGCTAGTACCACAAACATCAACAATCTGACCTTTGGTAAAAATATTCAATGCAAGCTCAGAACCCGCAGTTAAATCTTCACCTTCTCCCTCTTCTAGCCTAAATTCAGCTAGACTGCGACCCGCAGTAACATTTGCAGTCGCATAATGTCCTGCCATCGCTTTACTAACTTTTGAAGACTTTTTATCACCAACAGCAATTTGAATCGCACGGTAACCATCGCTATCGATACTCTTTACTTGAGTGACTCTATTTGAGTCTATCTGAAGAACAGTTACAGGTGTAGATGAACCATCTTCATTAAAAACTCGGGTCATACCACACTTACGACCAATAAGACCTATTGACATCTGCCAATCCCTTTAGTTGTATGACTCAATTAATTGAGTTTAATTTGAACATCGACCCCAGCTGCAAGATCTAACTTCATCAATGCATCAACGGTTTTTTCGGTAGGTTCCACAATATCTAACAACCGTTTATAGGTTCTTAGTTCATATTGATCCCGCGCATCTTTATTAACATGCGGAGAAATCAAAATGGTGAAACGCTCTTTTTTAGTAGGCAACGGAATGGGACCCTTTACTTGAGCTCCAGTTCTTTTAGCTGTTTCTACTATCTCACTTGCCGATTGATCGATGAGTTTATGATCAAACGCTTTTAAACGGATACGGATAGTTTGATTAGACATTATAATTACTCAATGATACTTGCAACAACACCCGCACCTACGGTACGACCACCTTCACGAACAGCGAAACGTAAACCATCTTCCATCGCAATAGGAGCAATTAACGTTACTTCTACAGTCACATTATCACCTGGCATTACCATTTCAATACCTTCTTTCAATTCAACAGCACCTGTGACATCAGTTGTTCTAAAGTAAAACTGAGGACGGTAGCCATTAAAGAAAGGCGTATGACGTCCACCTTCGTCTTTTGATAAAACATAAATTTCAGCTTTAAAACGAGTATGTGGGTTAATTGAACCAACATGCGCTAATACTTGTCCACGCTCAACATCTTCACGCTTAGTACCACGTAACAAAATACCGACGTTATCTCCAGCTTCACCTTGATCTAGTAATTTGCGGAACATTTCCACACCAGTACAAGTAGTAGTGACTGTATCTTTAATACCAACAATCTCAATTTCTTCACCGACTTTAACAACACCACGCTCAATACGTCCTGTTACTACGGTTCCACGACCTGAAATTGAGAACACATCTTCAATCGGCATTAAGAAAGCACCTTCTGTCGCTCTCTCTGGCTCTGGAATATAAGTATCTAGTGCTTCAACCAATTTTTCAATTGATGGCACACCCAAATCACTTGTATCACCTTCCAAACCTTTTAATGCAGAACCAACGATGATAGGTGTATCAT
>DAOUSV010000020.1 GCA_030627065.1 Piscirickettsiaceae bacterium
TCGAGGTCTACAGCTGAAAACTGCCGAATGAAAGGAAAAATAGCAATGTCAGTGATGCTTATATTGTCACTCGATAAATAGCGAGTTTCCATTAAGCGACGTTCAAGAATCAATAATGATTGCTCCCCCTGCTGTCTATAGAACTGTTCGGATTGTTCTGGATAACGATCGGCATATTTATAGTGATCAAGCCAATGTTTGAATTCACCATCATTATTAGAAATAAGCTTTTCGTCAATTACGGATAGCCAATTTTCAGGATCATTCTGTTGCAAAGCCCAATACATAATATCTAAACTTTCATCAATAACCTGTGATTCATCGGTAAGCAAGACTGGCACTGTTGATTTTGGTGAAATATCTTTTAATGCTTGCGGTTTGTTGCGCAAAACTACTTCACGAAGTTCGACCTGAATGCCGCTTACAGCGATAGCCATACGAGCTCGCATGGCATAAGGACAGCGGCGAAAGCTATATAATATATGCACTGTTTAGATCTCTACAGATGGTATATTGGGATGACTATCTTTAATCACTAAGATTTTCCATTCATCGAAAATAGGAGCTAATTCAGTCAAGGTAACAAGTTCTGATTTATCATTATCGAGATACTTTCAACAAACTCCGAACAGCATCTAAATCATCTGCCGTATCAACACCATGTCCAGCACTAATTTTTGCTAGGCTCATGTGGATTTTCTTGCCGTGATAGATAGCACGTAATTGTTCTAGCGATTCTTCTTGTTCTAGTACGCAAGGGCTTAATTCAGCATAGTGCTTTAAGAAGCTGGCGCGGTAGCCGTATAAACCGATATGACGGTAATGAGGCAGTTCAGGTGGCAGTGTTGATTGTTGGTCGAAGTGGTCACGCATCCATGGAATGGGAGCTCTGCTGAAATAGAGTGCATAGCCTTGGCTGTCCATCACTACTTTGACTATATTGGGATCGAAGACGTGTTTTTCTTGGTCTATTTGGCTGTATAGCGTGGCAATGTCAGCATTTTCATGTTGTAATAAATCGTCAGCGACTTGATTGATTAGTTCGGCCGGTAAGCACGGTTCATCACCTTGTACATTGATAATAATGTCATTATCAGCAAAAGATTTGATGCTAGCAACTTCTGCAAGACGATCTGTGCCTGATGGATGATCAGCTCGGGTCATACAGACATCGGCGCCAAATTCGTGAGCTACCTTTGCAATTCGCTCATCATCTGTGGCAATAATAACCTCGGTGGCTTGGCTTTCTTGGGCACGTTCATAGACATGTTGAATCATTGGTTTGCCAGCGATATCCAGCAAGGGCTTACCGGGTAATCGAGATGATGCATAGCGTGCTGGAATAACAATCTTAAACATTATTTTACTTCTTCATCAGCGGCAAGTTCACGTGCTTCATCGGTGAGCATAACAGGTATGTCATCACGAATAGGGTAGGCAACACGACATGTCGGACAGATGAGTTCCTGTTGTGATTTTTGATAGTGAAGGCTGCCTTTACAGCTTGGACAGGCGAGAATATCGAGTAGGGTTTTATCCATGAGGATTGTTCCTTAGTTTTTCTATAATTAATGGGGCTAGTTTACTGCTTATTGATGCTTCAATGGGGATATACCACATATCATCATGAGCAAAGCGTGTACATTTTACGGCATCTTTTTCGGTCATTAAAATGGCATTATCATCATTAAATTTCAGGTCACTGGCTTGATAAGAGTGATGATCGGTAAAAGGGTGAGGGATGATTGACAGCTCTTGTTGTGATAGTTGGTCAAAGAAACGATCAGGATTACCAATACCTGCAATAGCATGAATAGTTTGTGTGCTAAATTCAGTAAGTGATTTTGTTAATGTTGGATCGAGCACGTTAATAGCATCACCTTGTGTTAAATTCATTGTGTATTCAGCTGTGTCATTGGTCGAATTATGTACAATAAAGTCGATATCAGAAAGCCGAGATGGTGGCTCACGTAAAGGGCCTGCGGGCAGGCAATACTGATTACCAAAAAGACGCTGACCATCCACCACTACAATTTCAATATCACGATTTAATGCGTAATGTTGTAGGCCATCATCAGAGATAATAATGTCACAGTCATTATCCTGTAAAAGCTGTTGTCCTGCTTCAATACGATTAGGCGATACCACCATTGGGCACGCTGTTTGTCGGGCGATAATAATCGGTTCATCACCAACAATAGCGGCATCACTTTGAGCGGTGACTGTTTGAGGATAGGATACTGCTTTACCGCCATAACCACGGCTAATAATTCCGGGCTTAAATCCCGCTTGTTGTAACTGTTTTGCTAGCCAGATAACGAATGGTGTTTTACCTGTGCCACCTACGCTAATATTACCGACAATAATGACGGGAACGGAGAGTTGCTGTTGTTTGAATATTCCAACTTTATAGAGTGCTTTTCGTAGTGAAATCACAAACCGATAAAGTAAGGATAAAGGCGATAGTAACCAGCGAATAGGATGTGGTTGATACCAAGTACTAACAAGCCATTTCATGTTAATCGTTTGATGTATCTAGTTCTTGGAATTGCAGACGATGCAGTTCTGCATAGTGAGTGCCTTTAGTAATCAATTCAGCATGGGTGCCAGTTTCAACAATATGACCATCGTGCATCACAATAATTTGATCTGCTTTTTCGATGGTGGATAGACGATGAGCAATCACTAAGGTTGTCCGCTTATTCATCAATGTTTCTAGTGCAGCTTGAATATGACGTTCTGCTTCGCTATCCAATGATGCGGTTGCTTCATCTAAAATCAAGATCGGTGCATCTCGTAATAAGGCACGAGCTATTGCCAAACGTTGGCGTTGACCACCGGATAACAAAACACCATTTTCACCAATATGCGTTGCTAAACCATCAGGTAAACGTTCAATAAAGTCCCACGCATGGGCAGCTTTTGCAGCTGCAATAATATCGTCGTTGGACACATGTTGTTTTTGACCGTAGGCAATATTATTGGCGATGGTATCGTTAAATAGGATTACATTTTGATTAACTAATGATATTTGTTGGCGGAGGTTGCTTAAAGTTAACTCATTGATATTGATACCATCAATAGATATTACACCGTCATTAAGCGAATAAAAACGAGCAAGTAGCCCAACTAATGTTGTTTTACCACTGCCTGAATGTCCAACAAAGGCAATAGTTTGTCCCGCGCTTGCGTGGAATGAAATATCACTGAGTACCGAGCCTTTGGCTGTATCGTAACTAAAATTAATATGTTGATATTGGATATCACCTTGAGCGCGATCTAATGTTTTTGAACCTGTATCAGTTTCTGTTTCTTCATCAAGTAAGTCAAAAATACTTTGAGCGGCGGCGATACCACGTTGTAACTTACCGTTGATTTTTGTCAGACGCTTAATAGGTGCTAAGATCATAAACATGGCAGTAACAAATGAAATAAAACTCCCTGCTGATATTTGTTCTAACATTTCAGGAACAGTGGCAAGATAAATCACGCCCGATAAGCCTAAAACCGTAATCATTTGAATAATAGGCTGGCTAATAGCATCGGTAGTCACCATTTTCATTCTTTGTTGACGGTTATTTTGGTTCACTTTGTCAAAACGTTTCATCTCATATTGCTGGCTACCAAAGGTTTTTACTTCACGGTGACCATCAATGATTTCACTACTAATATGGCTGACATCCCCCATTGATTGTTGAATGTTTTTACTGATACGACGAAAGCGTGAGCTGACTTTAAACACAACGATTGCAATAAGTGGCGTGGTTAGTAAGATAATGAGAGATAAAGTACCATTGATATAAATCATCCATGCCAACAAGCCGATAATGGTTAAAGTATCTCGGATAAGTGTTACTACGGCATCAGTAACTGCATTGGCAACCTGTTCAACATCAAACAGCAATTTAGACATAAGTTGACCAGAGGTACTTTTGTCATAAAAACTAGCAGGCAGGCTGATAAGGCGAGCAAACATTTCTTCGCGTAATGTTTTGATAACATTGCGAGCGATCCAGCCTAAACCGTAAGAGGTAAAGAAGTTGGCTACACCGCGGATTAGAAATAAGCCAATTAACGCCAAAGGAATGAGGCGAATTGTATCAACATCACGTTCAACAAAACTGCCGTCCATTAACGGTTTCATTAATGCGGCTAAACCTGTTTCTGTTGCTGCGAACACCAACATAGCAAGGACTGCACCTATAAATACGAGGCGATAGGGCTTTACGTAACGTAATAAACGTTGGTAAAGCTCGCGGGATGTCATAATATCTTGCGTGTGATTCATTCTGCTTCTTTTGATGTTTGACGAGTTGCCAACGTGAGTCGGGTGTAACCTAATTGCTGTGATGTATCCATTGCCGTGACAATATTCTGATATTCAGCATTGGCATCGGCACTGATAATAATATGAGGATCGACATTATCACCAACAACTTGCTTCAGTGCTTTTGCCAGTTCTTCTTTGCTAGGTTGTTCTAGGCTAATGCCATTAACAATGAATACGCCATCTGCATTGATAATAATATCGATGGCTTTTTCTTGTTCTGCCAGTGCTTGTCCTGTTGCTTCGGGTAAATCAACTTTAAGTGAGCTTTCACGGATAAAACTGGTTGATACCATAAAGAATAGGAGCAATAAAAACACGACATCAATCATCGGAGTCAGATTAACATCAGGCTCCTCAGTGCGTGTTGGTGAAAGTTTCACGACTTCTGTTCCTCATCGATATCAAACTTGCGTTCACCATGTAATATTTCGATTAATTTCATTGCTTGCTCTTCCATATCAACTACTAATATGCTGATTTTCCCTCTGAAATAACGATAGAAAATAACACTTGGAATGGCAACCATTAAGCCCATTGCTGTGGTTAGTAACGCTTCTGAGATACCGCCGGCTAATGTTTCAGGGTTACCAACACCTTCTGCTGTGATAACTGCAAACACTTTAATCATGCCGATAACCGTACCTAATAAACCCATCAGTGGCGAAATGGCGGCAATCGTACCAAGTGTATTCAGGTTACGTTCTAATTGTACGGTGACATGACGACCGACATCTTCAATACCTTCGCGAGTGATTTCGCGTGAATAATCACGATTGACCAAGCCTGCAGCAAGAATTTGACCTAACGGTGAGTTATCTTTTAATGCTTGAATACGGTTGTCATCAACCTGATTATAACGTAGCCATTGCCAGATTTGAGTGATTAACTCAGGTGGAGAAATACGTTTTGTTTGCAAGCTCCAAAAGCGTTCACCAACGATTGCTGTAGCGATAGTAAGGCAAATAAGCAGGGGATACATCAACCAGCCGCCCGCAGTAAAAAACTCCAACATAGTGCATCATTCCTTGGTGGATAAAATTATGTCCATAATACGTTAAAAAGGTGCGGGTCAGAAGCTTAGTAACGCCAAATATTTGTTGATGATTGTCGCCATGTCGTTATTAGCGGATCACTTTGATGATCAAACTTAAATTGAATCGCACCATGGTCGGCGCTATTGAACATTGTAATGTCGCGTCGTTGATAGCGATCAGTAATGCGTTTAGCAGGGAAGTGGTAGCGATTATTATAGCCAACAGGGAATAATACATATTGTGCTTGAACGGCATTTATAAAGGCATTACTAGAGGATGTTTTACTGCCATGATGCGGTGCGATAAGCACTGTTGACGGTAGTAGATCGTTATAACGCGCAATAAGTTGCTGTTCAGATGTGTATTCAATATCACCAGTGAGTAGAACGCTATGTCTTTTATTCGACACTTTTAGCACACAGGATAAATTATTTTCACTACCTACATCATCACGATTAGGATTAAGCATCATAAAATCAACACCATCCCATTGCCATGACTGTCCCGCATGGCAATGGTTAGCATTAGGCAATAATTCAGGCACACTGCTGAATACTTGAGTAACGTTTATAGCATTAATCAGTGGAAGCGCACCGCCAATATGATCGTTATCTGCATGGCTAATAATTAAGCTATCAACGAGCGTAATGCCCTGATGTTGTAGAAATGGCAGAACAATAGCGGTGCCTGTATTGAATGAATCGCTGAATTTAGGACCGGTATCAAATACCAATGTGTGATGTTTCGTTTGGATAACAGCGGATAAACCTTGTCCGACATCTAATAATGTAAACCAGAACTCACCATTATTGGGCTGTTCAGAGTTGTAGAAAAATAAAGGTGAAAAACCAATAATGCCGAGCCACTTTGCAGTAAAATTTTTTGGTGTTAACAATAATAACGTACCGAGAGTGATAGGTATGTAATAAAGCGTCGGGATAGAGGGCGAATTCCAGTGTGAATATGGGACGGTGGCTAGATAGTCTAAAAAATACCAGACTAGATTGAGTATTTGATCCGCCACCTGTAAAAGCAAAACAGCAATAGGTTCAGCAAACCATAATAAGAAACTGGCAAGCAATATAATGGGCACAACCAAAAGGCTGATAATGGGAACCACCACAAAATTAGCAAGGGGAGCAATCAGTGATGTTTGCATAAAGAATAAGAACAGTAAAGGCGTGAGCCCTAGTGCAATTAATGTGTGTATTTTTGCCCATTGCCAGCGCGGAGAAGGAAAGCGATTTTGACTTATAAATAAGATAATGCCGACGGCTGAGAATGAGAGCCAAAAACCAGCAGATAATACCGATAATGGATCGATAACCACGATCAGCAATAAACTAATTGCTAAAAGTCGACTTGCTGGAATAGGCCGACGAATGAGTAATGAAATCATCACTGTTGCCACCATAATCATGGCGCGTTGGCTGGGTATTGAAAATCCGGCTAATGCCGCATAAAAAAGAGCCAATATAAATCCGCCAATAGCACCGGCTTCTTTTGCAGGAATATGTAATAGGTTAGCTGTTTTTCGTGACCATAAAAAGCGAAAGATAAAGAAGCCAATAGCTGCCGCCAAACCAATATGTAACCCTGAAATAGCTAATAAATGACTAGTGCCAGACAAGCGAAGAACTTGCCATTGTTGTGGGCTAATATTATGACGGATTCCGGTTGCTAAGCCTTGAATAAGACCAATATGCGGGCTATCAATTAGGTGTTTCTCAATCGCTTTTGTTAATGACTGACGAATTGTATTGATCGAGTAAATGGATCTGGATTCAAGTAATTTATTGTCAGCAGAGGTGCGAACATAACCAGTAGCGCCAATTCCTTGCTGAAATAACCAGCCTTCATAATCAAAAGAGCCTGGATTACTCATGCCTCTAGGTTGTTTTAAGCGCAGAGTTAGCTGCCATCGATCAGCTGCATGTAATTGTTCTGGTCGAGTTTGATACCAATTTAAACGTAATTTATTCGGCAGAGTGATAGCGTTAGATTTATCAGGGCTGAACTCAAATCGAATTAATCGTGTTTGATGTTCAGGGACATTACTAATCGTACCGCTGATAACTAGGTCCTGACCGACCAGATCATTATTTAAACGGTCATTAAGCAATAGATTAGTTTGAAACAAGGTCCACAAAGCTGCTAAAGCAATGATCGCCAGCCAACGAACATAAGGATAAAACAAGAAGATACAGACAGGAATAAAAGCCCATAGCCACTGAATAGAAGGCATTTCAGGCAGCTGTAAAAATAACAAACACCCTATTGCAAATGATATGGCAGTTTTAATCATAAATCCCTTATAATAAACCTTATCTAAACAAAAATGACAAGATTGAATGCCTCGTAAACTTCTCAAACGTATCATGCCAGATCATAAAACGATGTGCGAACATCCGCATCTGAAAAAGTTTGGAGAGCGTTTAACAGATCCTAAAATATGGCATTTAAATCGTCGTTCCGTTTCAGGTGCTGTTGCTTTAGGTTTGTTTATTGGCTTTATGCCTATTTTAGGGCAAATGTTTGTCGCCGCGATATTAGCGATTGTATTGCGTGTTAACTTGCCTATTTCGGTTATGAGCGTATGGGTTTCTAATCCGCTTACCGTGGCACCACTTTATTTTGCCGCCTATAAAGTAGGTGCATGGGTATTACAAATACCGGTTGAACACCATACCTTTATTTTGTCATGGCAGTGGTTGACGCATGAGTTTCTAGTTATTTGGCAACCATTTCTATTAGGCACTCTCATCTGCGCTATTTGTGCATCATTATTAGGAATTTTATTTGTTCGTGTAGTTTGGCGAATGATGGTGGTCCGTAGCTGGTTACAAAGAAAGAGAATGAAGAAGTAGTTAGCTTAATCGAGCTTTACCTTCATCATCTTTTGATGCCAGCTCTTTTGATATCAGCGAAACAAAACCAATATCTTCCATAATGGCATATACAGATGGCAGAACTAGCATTATGAGTAGGGTTGAAGTCAACATACCAAAGACAATGCTGGTCACTAACGGCACTAAAATTAACGCTTGAGTACTGGTTTCAAATAAGAGCGGTGTCATGCCTGCTACGGTGGTTGCTGATGTTAGAAATATCGCGCGGAAACGGTCACGTACTGCTAGGCTGGCTGCATTATGTAGTGATGCACCTTCGGCAATATGATTTTTCACAAAAACAACGAGCAGAATAGAATCATTGACCACAATACCTGCCAATGAGACAAAGCCGATCATACTGGGCAATGTGAAATCTAAGCCCATAATTAAATGTCCCCAAATTGCACCAATCAGTGCAAGAGGGATGTTTAACATGACGATGGCAGGTTCTCGATAGTTCTTAAAAATCAAACTTAGCAATAAAAATACGCCGAGCGCCCCGAGAGCAAAACCAGATAATATGGAAAGCTTAGTTTCCGTGCCATTTTCAACTTCGCCTTTGAAATTAAAGCGAATGTCTGGATAACGTTGCTTTAGATCATTGAGAAAGTGCTTTTCGGTGTCTGCAATAACTTCAGCAGTATTGGCTATTGCCGCATCAACATCACCAAAAATGGTAATGGACCGTTGATGATTAACACGTCCAATACGAGCGAAGCCACGACCTTCAGTGATGGTGGCAACACTGTTTAAGGGAAGCGAATTACCTTGGTGGGAGAAGACGGTGAAATTATCAAAATCATCTAATTCTTCCGTGGGACTGCTCTCTAGTTTAGCGATAATCTCATAGGCTTCGCGATCTTGATATATATCACTTATTTGGACACCTTGATAGGCTGCACGAAGTTGTGATGAAATACTGCGAGCATCGACACCTGCAGCTAAAGAACCGGGTTTTAATTGGACGGTATATTCTGGTTTACCTAGACGTAGATCATCTAATAAATTAGATACGCCATCATAAGCACGTAACCAATTTTGCAGTTCCCATGATGCTGTTGAGAGTCTATTGAGATCATTACCGCTTAAACGAATTTCGATTGCACGCCCAGCAGGTCCCACTTTAGGCTCTCTAAATTGAACACTAATGACAGAGGGTAAGTCACCGCTATTTTTTCGCCACAGAGTGGTTAGCTCAGCCATTTTGGTATTACGTTCTTCAGTACTTAGCAAATCAAGGCTAATAGTGGCTAAATGTGTGCCATTTTCGGGCACATCATTATGCTGACCATAGTTTAACTGTATATTTTTAATAAGCGGTTCAGATTCATTCTTATTAAGAGTCGCTGTTGTTTTAGCTAGTGCGGTTAATAGTGTTGCCATAACACGCTCAGTCTCGGCTAATGGTGTACCTTGAGCCAGTAATACGCGAGCATCAACGACATTGCCTTCAAGATCAGGGAATGCTTTAAATTTAACTGTTCCCGTTGCGATTAAACCAACAGAAAATACCAGCATTGCCAATGCCGTACCTACGGTTACATAACGAAACCTAATGGCAATATCGACGGCTAGTCCGACTCGATCACGCAAGCGATCAAAAGCAGATTCAAATCGTTGTCGTATTTTAGAGGGTTCTTTATGATGAGCATGTTGCAAAGAATGCATAAGATGATGCGGTAATATTAAGAATGCCTCAATAAGACTTATCGTTAAGACCGAGAGCAGAACGACAGGTAAAACACCGAGTATCTGCCCCATATCGCCTTTCATCATTAATAGGCTACCGAAGAGGAATGCCGAGGTTAGAAATGAAGCTAAAACACCGGCAATAACACGATGAGTACCATCAATAGCCGCATCAACTGGTGATTTCCCTTTATTGTATTCATGGGCAATACTTTCGGACAGCACAATGGCATCATCCATTAAAATACCAATTGCCATCAGCAGTGCAACCATTGAAATCATATTAATCGTGACGCCAAACATCACCATCATAGCGAGGCCACCTAGGAATGAAATAGGTAAGCCTAAAGCAACCCAAAATGTGTAGCGCCAATTAAAAAAGAGTAATAATGCAAGCGTTGCTAGGATGAGTCCTTGCCAACCATTTGTCATCAATAACTGTAGTCGGTCGCTGACTAATGCTGTACCATTTTGTGTGATTGTTAGCTGTGTTCCTTGCGGTAGAATTTTATTTTCGGCATCTACAAAACGATTGATTTGGTTAAAAACTTCTAGCATGTCATCGCTGGTATTTTTGCTGATTTGTAATAAACCTGCGGGCTGGCCATTGACCTCGATTCGTTTTTCTCGGAGTTCGAATTTATCTTCAACGCGAGCGAGTTGACTGAGTTTTATTTCGCCACCATCTGCTGAATTCAAGATCACTAAGTCTGCTAATTCTTTTGCTGTTTTTCGAACATTATTAAAACGAATTTGATAGGATGTTTGATTGCTCTCTAAGGTTCCTGCAGGCAAGTCAAGGGCCTGTAAGGCAATCAAGTTAGCAATGTCTTGCAGACTTAGCTGATATTTAAGTAAAGTGTCAGGATGGATTAATACTTGTAATTGATGGGTTGAAAAGCCATTTACAGTAACAATCGGGATCTTCGGATTGATTAATAATTTATTGCGATAATGTTCGGTCAGTACTTTTAACTCAGTAGTCGTTAGATTATCAGAAGTGATAGCGACATTCGCCACCATACTGATTCGACCTAGTTGTTTGATAATCGCATCTTCACTTTCGCTAGGGAAGTCTGAAATACCATCTACAGCCGCCTTAATATCATCATAAAATGTATCAATATCACCTGCTTCTTGCATTTCTAAGGTAAAGATAGCCACATTGTCACGGGCATCACAGTGTTGCTCTTTTAAATAACTAATGCCATCTGTTGCACTTTCGAGTGGATTACAAAGTGCATCTTCCACATCGGCTGGGTTTGCACCAGGGTATGCGATAGTAAGTTGTACTTTACTGGGTTTGAGTAGGGGAAATGACTCTTTATTTAGGCTACTTAAAGAGACTAAACCGATGGCGATAATCACCATCATTAGAATATTTGCTGCGGTCGGATGCTTTATAAAATAGTGAACCATTAATGTTGCTCGCCCAAGGCATTATCAAGTAACTGTTGCTGATAAGCAGTTGCAATAATAGGCTTTAATGGCATACCTTCTATAATCGGAATGACATCACTCATAATAAGTTGTTCACCTTCTTTTATGCCTCTATTTTCTTGATGAGCGGCAATAACAACAAGCTCTCCTTGATTGAAAAGAATAGTAACAGGTCGAATTGTTAAGGTGTTTTCTGCCGTGACTAGATAAACACGACCTTGATGAATAGCTTTTCTGGGTATCACTAAAGTCGGCTTAATAGGAGCGAGAATTTCAACAGCGGCATACATCCCTTTTAATAAGGGAGGACGAATACCAGGAATAATATCGTCATAAGGGTTTTCCACAACAACGACTAATCCTAACGTATCTCGCGTCGGATCAATCGACTCGCTGAGTCGAATTAATTTACCTTGCCATACCGAAGCATTATCCAAATCACCGACCAAACGTATTTGTGTTTCCAGTTGCAAATTATGTAATGCGTGTTGAAAGTTTTCAGGAGATTGTAAATTGATCGAGGAGGTGTCGTTATTGTTAGCTAAGCCAGCTGAAACTAAAGGACGAAACTGTTGGATGGGTAATTGAGCATTAATTTCTACAGCTTGCACACCTAAGGCTTCAAACAAAAGGCTACCTGCTGGAGTGAATTCATCTTTTTCAACAGAAACTACACCGACTCTAGCATCAAATGGCATAAGAACTTCTGTCCGACCAATAGTATCTTGGTTTTGGTCAACCTGACTTCTAGACTGTTGTATTTGTGCTCTTATAACGGCTTTTCGGCTATCAAAACTTGCTAGTTTACCGTTTATATCTTGTACAGACTGTTGTAGTGTCAATACATTTTTCTGCTCAGCATCCAGTGATGTTCGAGCGATTAAACGCTGCTGCCAAAGTGATTCAAGTCGAGCAAGTTCTTTTAGCTCTACATCAAGTTTCTTTTGAGCAATAACAAGGGCTTGTGTAGTGCTAGACTGTTCAGCTTCTAGTTGTGCTAATGAGGATTGACTACCTTTGAGTCCAGCCTTACTTTGGTCCAGTGAAATTTCGAAAGTCGTCGGTTCAATACGCAGTACGACAGTGCCTTTTTTGATGCTGGCACCTTGTTTTAAATCAGGGTGAATATAACTTATTTTGCCACCAACTTCAGATCTTGCTTTAATTACCGTTGCAGGTTCAACATGGCCGAATGCGGTAGCTCGAGCGCGAAAAGGGATCTTGTTTACCGTGATAACTTGAACAGCTTTAACAGGGTAGCTAACATCCTGATGCTCAATAGGTGCTTTCGTTTTTAGGACCACAACAACAATCACGATGGAACTGATTAATATAATAGGCAGTGAAATAAAGTGTTGTAATAACTTTTTCATGAAAACAGCTCCAAGCTATATTAGCGCATGATAATATAGCTTGGAGTATAGCAGTTAAAGTAATTTAGAGTTAGCTGCTTTTGTGTAATTTACCGTCAATTAAGCTTAACGTTCGTTCCATTTGAGATGCTAATCCCATGTCATGTGTGACGATGAGTAATGCGGTTCCTAAAGACTCATTCATTTCTAGGATCAGGTCAAAAATAGCTTGAGCGGTTTTATTATCTAGGTTGCCTGTAGGTTCATCGGCTAATAAACAGTCTGGTTTCGTGATCAGTGCTCGTGCTAATGCAGTACGTTGTCGTTCGCCACCAGAGAGTTCACTGGGCTTGTGAATGAGTCGGTGACCTAAACCTACTTTAATTAGTAGCTCTTCGGCTTGTTGTTGAGCCGATTTAGGACTTTCACCACCAATTATTAACGGTATGGCTACATTTTCTAATGCTGAAAATTCAGGTAGTAAATGATGAAACTGGTAAACAAAGCCTAAACTTTGATTACGAAGCTTACTTAAGGAATTAACGGATAATGCATTAATATCTTTGCCATGAATTTCAACTGTGCCACGACTAGGCTGATCAAGTCCGCCTAGTAAGTGAAGTAGGGTGCTTTTGCCTGAGCCAGAACTACCAACAATCGCAATACGGTCACCTTTGTGAACGCTGAAATTAATGTCACTTAGGACATCGGTTTTCAAATCACCATCAGAGAACTGTTTAGCAAGTTGAGAGCATTGTAAAACAATAGGACTAGTCATAACGCAATGCCTCTGCTGGTTTGATTTGAGACGCACGCCATGAAGGATAAATTGTCGAAATTAATGATAGTAAGAAGGCGATAAGACCAATGGTAGTGACATCACTTAACTGAAGATCGGAAGGTAGGCTACTAATATAATAGACATCGGCGGGTAAGAATTGATAGCCGAGTACATTCTCTAAATTAGCAATAAGTGTTTCCACATTCAGGGCGAGCGCAACGCCGCCAGCAATGCCAATCAAGGTGCCAAAGATACCTATTAATGTCCCTTGCACCATAAATATAAGCATAATATCGCGTGGCCTCATACCGAGAGTACGTAGTATGGCAACATCGGCTTGTTTGTCAGTCACCATCATAATGAGGGTCGATACAATATTGAATGCGGCAACGGCAACAATCAGCATTAAGATCACAAACATCACTGTTTTTTCTGTTTTCAGTGCGCGGAAGAAGTTAGCATGTTGATATGTCCAATCTGCGGCACGGTAGCTGGCGGGTAGTGTCGCTAATAAATCACGACTAATACGAGGTGCTTGATACACATCATCAAGCTTAAGGCGTAGCCCGGTTACTTTGCCCGGAATACGAAACAGCTTAGCGGCATCATCAATATTCATAATAGCTAAGGCGCTATCGTATTCATACATGCCAATTTCAAATACGCCAACAACGTTCAGTCGTTTGAGCCGAGGCATAACACCAGCAGGAGTAGGTGTAACATGAGGTGTGATTAAGGTGATTTTGTCGCCGGTAGAAACACGCATGGCAATGGCTAAATCTTTACCGAGAATAACGCCAAAACTACCGGGTTGTAGTGCATCAAACTGCCCTTGAATGATTTTGTCACCAATGGTGGACACACGTCCTTCAAGCTCAGGATTAATACCGCGAATTAGAGTGCCACGAACACGACTACCTTGGCTGAGCATCGCTTGACCTTCGACAAAGGGCGCTGAGTCTACGACTCGAGGATAGCCTTCGACCATGCCTTGTAGATTCTGCCAGTCTTTCAGCGTGCCATCTGCATCGGTGATAAATGCGTGTGATGTCATACCCAAAATACGTTCGCGAAGTTCTTTTTCAAAGCCATTCATCACCGATAAAACTGTAATTAATGCTGCCACACCTAAGGCAACACCAAGCATAGATGTCAGTGAAATGAATGAGATAAAGTGATTACGGCGTTTGGCGCGAGTATAGCGCAGGCCGATAAAAATACTGAGTGGTTTAAACATGACGGTATTTATTTTCTCTTAAACTCGCCCATTGCTTGATGCAAAGGGCGAGGTAGGGACTTACTTATTTTGCAAGAACAGTTTTAGTGCCGCTTTCGCTACCTAATAACAATACATCTGCAGGACGCATAGCAAATAAGCCATTTGCAACAACACCGACGATATTATTAAGTTCTTTTTCTAA
>DAOUSV010000135.1 GCA_030627065.1 Piscirickettsiaceae bacterium
GGTATGAATTTCATCTATAAATAAAACAGCATTATCTTGTTTTTTTATTTCACGTAATAAGGCTTTCAAGCGTTTTTCAAAGTCACCACGATATTTTGTACCCGCCACTAACGCGCCCATATCAAGCGAATAAATAACAGCAGTCTCTAATATCTCAGGTACTTCTTTTAATACAATCTTGCGAGCCAGACCTTCTGCAAGTGCTGTTTTACCCACACCAGCTTCACCGACAAATAAGGGGTTATTTTTACGACGGCGACATAGTATTTGTAATGTTCGTTCGATTTCATGCGCACGACCAATCAGCGGATCGATCTTACCTTCTTCTGCTAAAGCATTAAGATTAACTGTATATAAGCTGAGTGGATTATTACCTTCTTCTTCTGCTACTTTTTCAGCAATGGCTTCTTTATCTGTGTCGACCTCAACAATCTCATCACTATGGCTAATCGCATTAACAACATCAAGACGAGTTACATCTTGTTTTTGTAATAAATAGACCGATTGAGATTGCTGTTCAGAGAAAATAGAGACAAGAACATTAGCACCTGTTACTTCATCGCCGCCAGAAGATTGAACATGCATCACTGCGCGTTGTAAAATACGTTGAAAAGCCAATGTAGGTTGCGTTTCACGCTCACTTTCTTCAGCAAGTGTTGGTAAATTATCAGCTAAAAAATCATTTAAGTCTTGCCTTAAAACAGCAATATCAACATCACAACTTTTCAATACAGCCAGTGCTTGGCCATTTTCTAACAATGCTAACAATAAATGTTCCACTGTCAAAAACTCATGATCACGTTTGCGAGCATAACTAAATGCTTGGCTTAAGGTTTGTTCTAGCTCTTTACTCAACATTAGTCTTGCCTCTAGCTATTCTTCTTCTTCTAATGTGCACTGCAAAGGATGGCCATGCTGCTGCGCATAGCTATTCGCTTGCTCTACTTTTGCTTCTGCAATTTCAAATGTAAACACACCACACAATGCCTGGCCTTCAGTATGAACCTGCATCATAGTACGCGTTGCACTATCATGGCCCATGCTGAATAAGCCCTCTAAGACTTCAATAACAAAGTCCATTGGCGTGTAATCATCATTCATCATTAAAACCTGATACTTAGGCGGTTGCTTCAGCTCAGGTTTCGTTGGGGCAACAGCTAACTCATGCTCGTCATGTCCATCATGATCATCTTCGTTGCTCATAGTCGTTATTTATCCGCTTGCTCAACGGCTGTTTTCAAGTCACCATTCTCAAACATTTCCATAACAATATCACAGCCACCAATTAGCTCTCCGCTAATATAAAGTTGTGGGAAAGTTGGCCAATCAGCATAACGATGTAAATTGGCACGTACTTCTGGTTCAGCCAATACATCAATCGTAGCAAATTCCACGCCGCATTCAGCTAATGCTTGTGATGATCGTGCTGAGAATCCACATTGTGGGAATTCAGGTGAGCCTTTCATAAACAAAATCACTGAGTTTGATTCAATTGCTTGTTTAATATGATCCATTATGTCCATTTTGAAACCTCTTTTTAATAATTTTTAATTCAATATAACAATGTGGGGATGGAAGTTTAAAATTTCAAGCCCGTAATAAACCTAACACACCATCTAAGCCACAATAATTAATTGCAGTCATAGCTTGTGCTTGTACTTTTGGCTTGGCGTGATAGGCAATACTTAGCCCTGCTTCTTTCATCATCAACAAATCATTGGCACCATCACCCATTGATATAACGTGTGATGGTGAAATATCTAGCTTCTCACAATGTGCTAATAAAAAGTCTGCTTTAGCTTGTGCGCCACAAATATCGCCAACGACTTCGCCCGTTAAGCGGCCATTATGTTCACCTAAGACATTCGCCATTGTGTAATCTAGACCTAGGCGCTGCTTTAATCGTTCGGTAAAAAATGTGAAACCACCTGAAACTAATGCGGTTTTTATACCACGTGCTTTTAAGTGCTTTAACATTAATTCAGCACCTGGATTTAGTTGTAATCGTTGCTCATATACCTTATCAAGCGCACTTACCTTTAGCCCTTTCAATAATGCAACACGTTGGCGTAATGATGATTCAAAATCAATTTCTCCACGCATCGCGGCTTCAGTAATTTCTGCCACTTGTGGTTTTACATTAATAAAATCAGCAATTTCATCAACACATTCGATATTGATTAGTGTCGAATCCATATCCGTGACTAATAACTGCATTGCTGAAACATCGAGCTCTTGTTGCAATATATTGATATCAAATGCATAGGTATCGCGGAGTATTTGTAGCTGCTCATCACTAAGTGACTGTTGCAAGGTAATATTACTGTAACGTGTCTTTGATTCTAGCTCACCGTCAAGTTGAGATGCGATGGTTTGTGCATCTTTATTGCTAAGTTTGTTGCCTTGTAATACTAAGTTCATCATTGTTCCTACTCAAATAAAATCGGCGAGTTTGATTCACAACCAAACTCGCCGAAACAAAGCGTAAATTACAAGACCCTTTGCTTATTTTTTAGCACGCTCAAAACTATCCATAATTTCAGCTCTAGCTTCATCGATGCCAACCCAACCATCAAGCTTCACCCACTTGTTTTTTTCTAGGTCTTTATAGTGCTCGAAAAAGTGTGAAATTTGTGACAACAACAACTCAGACACATCACCAATATCTTTTATATCGTCATACATAGAGTCATGTGGCACAGCAATAATTTTAGCATCTTCACCCGACTCATCCGTCATCTTCAACATGCCTACTGGGCGACATTCAACAACACAACCATGGATCAATGGGTATGGCGTAATAACTAATACATCAACCGGATCTCCATCATCAGATAATGTTTGAGGAACATAACCGTAGTTACATGGGTAAAACATCGCTGTTTTCATGAAACGATCAACAAATAATGCACCTGTTTCTTTATCTACTTCATATTTAACAGGATCTGCATTTGCAGGAATTTCAATAATTACATTAATATCATCTGGGAGGTTTTTGCCTGCACCAACGCGGTCAAGATTCATTGTTTAGATGCTCCAATAGCGAGTAAATTTATTAATTATACCGATTATCATTCAATGTGTGGAGTTTCAATAACAAATCGTTTAGCTATCAATCGGCCTCATTTTAAAGCCTGACTTTTTTTGACCACAATCTGGACAACGCCAACTTTCTGGTACATCTCCCCAACTCGTTCCAGCAGGAATACCCTGACTCGGCATTCCTTTGGATTCATCATAGACAAAGCCGCAAATTAAACACATCCATTTTCTCATTGAATCACCTTATTAAATTAAATAAATCCCGCCGACGATCAGTACCATTGAAAAGAACTGTTTCAATGTTTTGACAGGTAAATATCGCGTTAACCTTGCGCCAACAACGGCAAAAACAATACTAGTACTAATTATGCCTAAAAATGCCTGCCAATGAATAAACCCTGTTTGCCAGCCATTATTTACATCAGAACCTTGACCAAATAAGATAAAACCAATCACCGCAGCAATAGAGATTGGAAAGCCGCAAGCTGCAGATGTACCTATTGCACTTTTCATAGATTGCTTCGCCATCAATAAATAGGGCGTTAACAATGATCCACCTCCAATACCAACTAGCGCGGAAATACTACCAACAAAACCACCCACGCCTAATAACGTGCCCCTATTTAATAACCGTTCATCATTATGACTGCTAAAGGGAAACCACATGGTAATAGCCACAAACACCATATACAGTGCAAACGCATATTGTAAAAACTGACTCGTTAACATTGTGGCCAAATACGCCCCCATAAAACCACCAACAATTAAGCTCGGTACCAATTTTTTCACCAGCGACCAGTTCACATTTTGGTGCTTATGATGGGCATACATAGAAGATAGTGATGTTAACGTAATGGTCATTAATGATGTGCCAACGGCAATATGCATGATATGCGCCTCAACTAATCCTTGCCAGCTAAACACATACAATAAGGCTGGCACGATAATTAAACCTCCGCCCAAGCCTAATAAGCCAGCAAATAATCCTGTAACCGCGCCTATGGCGGCAAAGATAAACCATTCGAGCATTAAAATGTCCTCTTTCTAGCGCTATCAACTTTACACCTCACAAGGATACAGGTATAAAAAGATAGAATACGAACACATCTCAACTATTTGTCTATATTTAAATTCATTATGTCACTACAAAACAATATCTCTCATAAAACAATCTGGCATCTTGCTTGGCCTATGATTCTTGCTAATATTTCCATACCCTTATTAGGCATGGTTGATACAGCGGTAATTGGTCATCTTGATTCTGCACATTACCTCGGTGGTGTTGCTGTAGGCAGTTTGATATTTAGCTTTCTATTTTGGGGATTTGGCTTTTTGCGTATGGCAACCACAGGGCTAATCGCTCAGGCTGAAGGTGAGAATAATGACAAGTTATCACTCAAAATATTACAGCACTCCTTAATATTAGCCCTCATCATCGCTTTTAGTATTTTACTATTACAATCACCATTATCAACATTGGCTCTTTCTATTATAGATAGTAGTGAATCTGTCCTTGCCGCTGCCAGAACCTATTTTGACATCCGTATTTGGAGCACGCCAGCTATTCTAATCAACTATGTTATTTTAGGCTGGTTAATCGGTAAAGGAGCCAGTAAGCATGCCTTAGCCTTAGTACTGACCGTCACCATTAGCAATATGGTGTTAGACATTATTTTCGTTAACATCCTCGGTATGAAAGTCGATGGCGTAGCGCTGGCCTCAGTTATTGCTGAATATCTAGGACTACTTGTCTCGATAAAACTTCTGGTCACTCATGGTGTCGGCCGGTCTCTTTTTGTCGAAGACACTGAC
>DAOUSV010000070.1 GCA_030627065.1 Piscirickettsiaceae bacterium
CACCGCCTCTACGCTATTAGAAATATTAATGGGTTGAGATCGCTAAAATTACTTTTCTATGTCACCGTTATTCCAAGTTGTTATAAGTACTGATAGTCAGTCTAGCTTACCTATCAGCACTTAGCTTGGTTAAAGCTTTCTTTTACTCATTTAAGAAAGCCATCATCACACTATTCTTCTAAAGAACACTCATTATCCCCATCACACTCAAACTCTCTTCGATAATCAAAAAATACAGGCTCACTCATTAAGAAGTATTCGCACCCTCCATTCGCCATCGACTCAATATAAGGCTTTTCTTTTCCATGGAAAATTGCGCATTGTTTACCATTAAAGTGGATACTACCTTCAATAGGATCTGCCAAAGTACACCCGTCAAAGGATTCTGGATTTTTAACGACATCCGCAACAGTAACATTCCTGCCATCGCTGAAATGAAGGACAAATGCAGAGTGGAGTTCCGCACTATTTTCATTTAATTTGTAAGCGTCATCTTCGCGGTCAAACTGGAACTTCAGTATATTTAACTCAGTCTCTGTGGGTTTAAAGGTCGAATGTTCATTCTCTAATTGCCTTACTCTAACCGCTCTAAATTCTTCATGTTTACCCTTTGTAAAGAAATACTCAGCTCGTTTTGAGTCCCACCTTAATTTCTTCTTACTTGCTTCCACACGACTCTTATAGTAACTCTCTTCTTCTTCAGTCAATTGCATGTAATGAGCACAATTTACAGCCCTTTCAAATCCATGCCAAGTGACCTCTGAATGACTCACCTCAATACCAGCACCTACTTGAGGCGTCCCGCAAACGTCTAACTGGTGTGGTGATTTCATTACACGATCTATATCTGAACGCTCTAAATAATCACCATTTCTAGCTACCTTTACATAACCCAGCTTACTTTCGACGAAGTCAATAATCCATAATTTTTTATGAATAGTCTCGATGAAATCAGGTATTTCATCCGGCGTATCCGTTAAAATATAAAACTGATAAGACCTTTTTCCTAATGATTTTATTCTTGAAGAACTAGAGCCTCGACTAAAGCAAGCAATTCCCTCAAAGCCAGGAATAAGTACGCATAAAATGGCATGTAACCTTGCTGGGCACATGAAGTTTCTGCCTCTTCCCGGCTCACCAACCTTTAAAATGATCACTCCATTACCTGCATTGGCTTCGTATTTAATATCCTTTTTTGAGCATGAATCCATTGAGTCATTAATGCCTTCTTGCGTAGTAGTTACACAAGTTACACCTGACATTTGATCCTGTAATTGTATTGGCATCACACCAGCCATAATGGCTTCATTTGGCCCCATTTCATCTAACAGCTTAGGTAAGTCATAAAACTCAATGCTTTGATGGTACGCTGTCCCTTTTTTGAAATAATCCGGCGCTTCAATTTTTATTTCATTCCCTTCCCGCGTAAAGGACTTTGTTAACGGTGTATTTGATTTTAAGTACGTAAATTCAACGGTATTATCATTTCTCATAGCTATGCTTCCTAAAGTTTAGTTGGGTAATAGTAGAAATCAAACGGCCATGAGCAACGCACGGCTGTAATGCCTGATGCTTTGATAAAGCATACGTATAAGCCACGACACCACTATGGCCTCAGTCACTTAAAGTACCTTCTAACACACGGACATTAGTAGTTAACGTTGTATGCTCATTATTCATTTGTCTTTCCACACCTAAGATAGGAACCGTGCATTAATAAAAATTAATCAATCTGAAATCAACACCCCCGAACTAAGCAAGTTGTTTTAATCACCGATAGGGGACCTAGGCCTCCTATCGGTGATTAGCGGTGTTACGGTTAATTATGCTTTACAGATCGCGTTAAATTTATCGCCATACTTGTCTTCCGCCCATTTAAGTACCTCATTATCGGTATGCCTCGCAGCGTCATAAATAACTGACGTCGTCGTGTTACCTATTTTTAGGCGTGTATGTCCTAGCTGTTCAAATACCTGCGCCCCCTTGATCTTTTTTCCTCCTGCCTCAGCTTTAGCTATTATTCCAGCTTCATATTCACCCATAGGTAACTGTAGGATTTTAGTTTTTAGTTTTAGTGCCTCTTTCCACTGATCCTTAGTAAGCTCAGGGTTTGACTCGGATAAGCACCGAGGTGACTTAATTAAAATCCCATCGTTCTCCTCAAACACTCCTATAATGCTTTGCGCAGCCTCTTTGGGTGCTAACTCCGCCCACGACAGGGTACGATCTACATTAACGTCGATTGGCAACGCATCTAAAACTAAAATACGTTTCTGAGTATCGGACCAAACATCACGCACTCTAGCAATCGCTTGTACTGTCTCAGATTCCCTAAATTGTGCCATAACTCGGTTTAAATTTTCATTGTCAAAGTACCTCCCTCTCCCCTTACCTACTCCGCGATAACAGGCTGGCTGACTCTCAAAGTTGTCAATTTTAGATACATCGACATAGCTAAGGTTGGTGTCACCTCGTAAGCGTTTACCAAATAAACTAATCGCCATGATAACGATTGAATCTGAAGGCGGTTGATTTCTACCAAAAATAATAGCATCGTGTTGTTTATAGCAATCCAGTCCACGTATTGCGCCAAAATGCTCTACATCAATATGCGCTGAAAGGCGCTTCATAAACGCTTTATTCTTATGTAGCTCTAAATAGGTCACTAAAAGCGTCCTGACGCCGTAAACGGCTGCATTGGTATTCGCTGTTCGGTTAATAATATCAACCGACCATTTTTGGGTTGAGTTATCCAGACCGCTTACACTTTTCTTCCCTAGAGTCCTGGTATTACATTGTGTGACGTGTAGGTTGCGTTGCGCATCGACACGAATAAAATTAATGTCATCGCCTAGCAACGCTTTAGCAACTTCTTCATCGGCATCCCCATCAATGCAAATAATAGGAACTGCCTCATTTATCGAATTAATAAAGTCTGTATAACGATTAGTAAAAACGCCTTCTATCAAACAAACAGGATAATGTAGGGTGAGCTCATTCTTGATAACTGAAATATTTCGCTCTCTACTACCGAAAATACTAGGTTTAATAAGGATCAATAAGGTATAGATTAATTGCTGACTTCGTTTATTAATCATCTTAAGATTACATACTTTCTCTAATTTCTTCTCCGTTCTATCCAGCGGATTAATTTCATTTTTAGTTTCAATATCAGTACAATTTCTCAAGTATTGCTGCAGCTTATTAACTGTATCTGAGCCACCAAAATGTTGAATTAATGCGGGGATAACTTGATTTTGAGAATGACTGAGTGACTGCAGAAGCGCCTTAAAGTCACTCACCTCTGCAGGCGATAAAATCCCCTCTAAGTCATCGGACTGGAAGCTTTCGTGTGATGTAACGGTTGAAAAGTAACGTTCGTCAATAACGACTAAATCAGGCCTTTGTTCTTTATCCATCAAATTAAATCTGAGGTAACTATGCGGCAAGATAAGTACATCTACTTTTCGACTAAACTGCTGCATATAGGGGCATTCTTCAAAGAACTCACACCGCTGACCTTCACCATCATCACAGAATGATTTCATAATATAAGAGCAGTCACTCTTGTCAATCACATCAAATTGAGCGCAGTTATCCATACCCCGTCCTTTCTGAATCCCTATGGATAAGCTGCTGTAACGCTTCTCCATATTATTCAAAATATCTTCAGCAACTTTATGGTTTTGTACATAAAGGTGAATCAAATACTGCTTTCCTTCTTGTTTTTTTTGTTCCGCCACTGAGAATATTGAATCTGTTTTACCGAGTCCCATCGTGCCTCGTATAACTGTATTGACTGGGCGTAAAGCAAGATTGCTCACTCCATTGACTTGATTAAAAGCGTCTTCAATAGAGTCACGTAGGCGCTTCTTAGCCTCTTCATTGGCTAATACCGGTAAGTCTGAAAATGCTGGTCTAATCAAGGTTAAAAAGTATTTGCATCCACCATGCGCCATCGAATGAATATAAAGCGTGCCTTTCCCTCTGTTTCCATTGCTATAGAAGATTGCGCATTGCGTGCCACTTGAGTAGTTAACGCCTTCAACAGGATCCGCTAAAGCACAGTCATCAAAGGCTTCTGGGTCTTTAATGACATCGGCAACAGTCACGCTTCTGCCATCGTTAAAATGAAGAACGAATGCAGGGTGAAGCTCCCCTCTCTTTTGGTTAAATGAACTCAAGTTACATTCATTGTCAAACTGGTTATCCAGTTCGCTTAACAGCTGATCCGTGACTTTAAAATCCAAATTCGCATCCGCTAATTTCTTTAATTCAACGGTTTTAAACTCATCACGTTTACTCTTTTCAAATAAATGCCTAACCCTCTCAGACTCACGTTTCAAGCGTTTCTTACTCGCTTGCACTCGGTTCTTATAAATTCTCTTTTCTTCTTCAGTTAAGGGGGCTAATTCTCTGCAATCAAACGCTCTTTCAGTGCCATACCAGGTAACGTCTGGGTTGTTTACCTCAATACCAGCACTCACATGAGGCTTTCCACAAAAATCTAACTGGTGTGGTGATCTCATGGAAAGGTCGATAACTGATCGTTCTAAATAATTACCATTTTTAGCAAGCGCTATATAACCCAGCTCATTTTCTGCTAAGTCAATATCCCATAATTTCTGATGAAGGGTGTCCATAAACTGCGCAATACCAGAAGGCGTATTGGTTAATATATAAAATCGATAACCACTTTTACCCAATGCTTTTATTCTCGATGAGCTAGAGCCTCGGCTAAAGCAAGCAACCTGATCGAAGCCAGGAATAAGGACGCATAAAATGTCATATAACTGCCTCGGTGGAATAATTATCCGTCCACCGGGTGGCTCGTCAATATCTAAGATAACCAGTCCATTACCTGAATTATTTTCATGGTTAATATAAACTTTTGAGCGTGAAATCATTGATTCCTTCACGGCTTTCACTCTGACACAGGCCACTCCATCCACTTGAGATTGCAATGATTTTGGTATCACACCTGATGTAATAGCCTCAGTAGAGCCCATTTCAGCTAACCGTTCAGGTAACTTAGCAAACTCAAGCCGTTGATGATATGCAGTTCCCTTTGAGTAATGGGCAGCAACCTCAGTTTTTATTTCATTATCTTCTAACTTAAAAGACTTCGTTAACAGTGTATTTGATCTCAAGTAAGTGAAATCAACGGTATTATTATTTATCATTATTCTTCCCATAATTAGTTACGTTATGGTAGAAATTTGGCTTATGGGCAACGTTTCACTGCTAATGTGTGATGTTGTGATGTTGTGATCGAGGGGTAAACACCATATAAGATATATATACACTTTACCCCCTTGTATCAATAACTTAACTATCCCTAACTCTCCCACATTAGCAGTGAAACGTTGCCCATTATCCATTTTATTTCTACACGTAATATAGGGATTGCTGTATTAATAAAAATTAATAAAACCGATAGAAACGACTTAACCATGTCATACCTAATACCAAGCACCTATACCACTGCCATTCATTCTGCATAGGCCTTTAAAAGGGTTTTTATAGGATAATATAGGTCTGTACTTTCCTTGATTTATACACCTGACTTGTCATAAAAAGTACAAAACAGATAAGGCTGAATGATTATTTTTTATAAGCGACAGGTATGTTGACACAGAGGGCGATTCAAAAATATTTCATATACATATTACCTACATGACGTAAGTAGTTTATGTGCTAATCCTTGTTGTTTTAGCCATCACTATTAAGTCACTTATCAAGCCTCAGCTTCCTCATCGGTTGCTGGGGCTTTTTTATGTCTTGAAATAATAGAAAAGGAAATAATCATGAAAACGAAATCAACAGTACTCACTGCGAACACCTCAGAACAACGCCATTATATTGCTGAAGATTTGCCCTTAGTTCCCTATGGGAATAATCAATTTGAAACAGCGTTACCGATGTCTTTAGCTCAGTTGTGCGCCTCGATGAGCTTACTGTTAGCTTTAGAATTTAAACGGGATGACGCTTTAACCTCACCCGAACTTACGCGTGATTACCTGGTCGCAAAGCTGGCTCAATCTGAACGAGAAATCTTTAGCTGTCTTTACCTGGATAACCAACATCGTGTTATCGCTTACGAGGCCTTGTTCTACGGCACGATTGATGGAGCCAGCGTCTATCCTCGGGAAGTTGTGAAATCCTGCCTACAACATAACGCAGCAGCGGTAATATTTGCTCATAACCACCCTTCTGGCACCCTTGAGCCGAGTCAGGCCGATAAGGCCATTACCGAAAGGCTAAAGACCGCTTTAGCCACTGTCGACATACGTGTGTTGGATCACATCATTGTCGGCGGCTCTGCCACTACGTCGTTTGCTGAAAAGGGGCTGATCTAATGAAAATACTACACTTAACGCTAGCGACTCCAAAACTCCCTAATCCACTCCCTCACAAAGCCAGCTTGTTTTGCGTTTCTGTCAGTGAAATCAATCATCTTAATTATTATCACGATGTATTGGTGGTGGCGAGCAATATACGGGAAGCGAGAAGACTCGGGGTTGATGCCTGTGAATCACAAGGGCTAATTAATCGTGAGTCGATACGCAATACGCTGGTGTATAAAACAGAAAAAGAGGTATTTCAATATGCTTAATTTCAAACTACCTGACAGCCAAGATCAAGAGCTTTGGCTATTGCTAAGTAAGCAGCCTGATCGATTCTTAATTCGCTTCAATGTCTATGAGCAGGAAATTGATCTGTGTGGCATTTACGCAGGCTCACACTCGCTATTGTCTTTATTCAGCGAGGAAGCAACGCAAGCGATTGAGCAACAGATCTACGCTACGTTGAAACAAATTGATGAAGAAGACCGGGTGATAGCACAAGCAGCTTAAGCCCCCTCCTTTAAATCTCAACAGAAAAATAACAGAAAGAACGCAGTCAATAAATAAACAAATCAATCAAAACCCGTATTAATCACTTCTGATGAATACCCTTAATTAAGGAAATAACCATGAACACTCAACAAGAAAATAGCACAACTGCGCGTGCAACTCACTCAGCTAACCAAGCTAACCCGGCTACCGCACAAGAAACAGCCTTAGCGCAATACACGCCCGAGCAGTTAGCCTTAGCTAATATCAACAACCAAAAGGAGCTACCGAGTTTACAAAAGGCCAATAAGCACTTTGTCCCAC
>DAOUSV010000112.1 GCA_030627065.1 Piscirickettsiaceae bacterium
TAGTTGTGATTTAGTTAATGCGCCAACTTTAGTCGCTTCAACTTCGCCACCTTTGAATAACATTAGCGTTGGAATGCCGCGAATGCCGTAACGAGGTGGTGTTTCTGGATTTTCATCAATATTAAGCTTGCACACTTTAATCTTGCCAGCATATTCAGAACCAATTTCTTCTAAAATTGGAGCAATCATCTTACAAGGACCACACCATTCAGCCCAGTAATCAACTAATACAGGAATATCAGATTGTAAGACTTGGCTATCAAAATCGCCATCAGTCACTTGGGTGACGTTTTTGCTCATGTTTTTTATCTCCAGTGGTATATAAATTATCGGAAGGCTATACTCTACCCACCAATATTACAGTCATTTTTTATCATCACTAAAGGTAATGCAAGCATTTCTATGAGTACCCATCTAACAGAACAGGCTTTTTCGTCATTACCTTTGCATGAAACACTTCTAAATGGTTTACGCAGTGCGGGTTTCGAGTTTTGCACACCTATTCAAGCTCAATCACTGCCTTTGCTACTTGCAGGGCAAGATGTAGCGGGGCAGGCGCAAACAGGTACGGGTAAAACCATTGCCTTTTTATTAGCTACCTTTCAAAAGTTATTAAGTGATGAACCACCTAAAAACTGGGATGGTAAACAACCTCGAGCATTCATTTTAGCGCCAACGCGAGAGCTTGCAAATCAAATTGCAAAAGATGCAATATTGTTAAATAAAGAAACCAAATTGCGCATTGTCGTCGCGTATGGTGGTAAAGATTACGAAAAACAAAAAACAGACATTACTAATGGTGTTGATATTTTAATTGGTACACCGGGCCGACTATTGGATTATCACAAACAACGCGTGTTTAATCTTAAATCAGTACAAGCAGTGGTACTTGATGAAGCCGATCGCATGTTTGATTTAGGCTTTATTAAAGATGTTCGTTATTTCTTGCGTCGTGTACCTGCACCTGAAGAACGTTTGGGCATGTTATTTTCAGCAACGTTAAGTTTCAAAGTATCTGAGCTTGCTTATGAACACATGAATAATCCGATCAAAGTAGAAGTGGAACCTGAAAAAGTATCGAGTGATCGCATTGAAGAAAGTGTGTATTACCCTGCTAATGATGAAAAGGTACCGTTATTACTAGCATTGATTAAACGCTTGCAACCACCGCGTGGGATTGTATTTGTTAATACCAAACGTGCGGCAGATCGTGTGTGGGGATTTTTAGAAGGTAATGGACATAAGGCAGCGCTATTATCAGGTGATGTGCCTCAGAAAAAGCGTGAACGATTATTACAACAGTTTCAAGATGGTGAGTTTCCATTTTTAGTGGCAACTGATGTGGCGGCGCGTGGTTTACATGTTCCTGCTGTGAGCCATGTATTTAACTATGATTTACCGCAAGATCAAGAAGATTATGTGCATCGTATCGGGCGTACTGCTCGTGCTGGAGCTAGCGGTGTTGCCATTAGTTTTGCGTGTGAAGATTATGCCTTTTCATTACCTGAAATTGAAGAATATATTAAGCATAAACTGCCTGTTTTCTCGTCTATGGATGAAACCTTAGAGCAACCACAGCCTGCTAAGAGACCAGAGAAAAGACCTGCAATGCCACACAATAAGAAGAAGCCGGGCGGTCATAACTCGAACAAATCACGACCACCTAGACGTAAGCCTACACAAGGGAAGAGCTAAATAGTTAATGCAAATTGATGGTGCTTACTTTTCGGCAGTTGTTGCTCCTAAGCCACTTTCGCTGGAGCATTCGAAACGTCAGCCTGTTACTATTGATGCTAATACATTTGAGATTGAACCTGCGTCTAAGGCGCCAGTACTTTACGTAGAATCACAGCAAGTAACTGAGGTTAAAGATAATCAACAGGCACAGTTTGTTCGGTTGTTTTCAACAGAAGCTGAGCCATCATCAAATGAAAAACAGTCGACAGCACAGCCGTTGCCCAAAGGTGTGCAGCAATATTTACAAATTGAACAATTAAATTCAAATAATACTGAACCACTGCTTGATGAACATGTATAAAATTAGTGTTTTATTATTATTATTATGTTTATGTTTAAGTTTATGTAGCTGTGCCTCAATACCTTCACAATCAAAAGTAGCTGCCAGTGATCCCGATAATGCGGGTGTATCACGCATAGTAAAAAGTGATATTGACGAAGTTATTGAGTATCACCAGCATGCTGTTATACGTGATCTTAAATTGTTAATGGTTAAGTTATACAAACGTAACCCTAGCGATCGTCATGATTACGAGATACGTTCTATAGAGGCAAGTGTTGATTTAGTGTTTGCACGAGTACATGATAAACATTACCCTCAATGGAATAGCTTAAGAGGCACAGATATTGTGCGTATTGCCTTGGATGGAGCGTATCAGGGTAATGACCGTGTTTTACCGTTTATTGTCGGCCTTAGAAAAATGCTAATGGCATCGTATAACAATCATACCGAATTCTATTTTTTAACCAATATTGATCAACAGAAGTTATATAACAGTGCCAGAAACATTGAAATATCTGCATGGATGTTAGCTGAACGACGCGATCTAGATGGTGAATTATTATTGTTAAGTGATAGCTTATCTGGAAGTCAGCGTAATTTAAGTTATCAACGCTTAATTGGGCGAATGATTGCTACTCAGGATAATTTAGCTGAGATCGTATCTCATAAAACTGGGCGATTAATTAAAATGGTTGTAATAAATGCGGCATCAATGATATTTTTGCCGATATGATTACTTTCGGTTCTAGTCTTTTTTATAGTGTTTATAATTGTATGCGGGTTAGCATTCAAGAGTCTAAATTGGTATTCATGATGAAAGCATATCTAGCATCAATATCATAGATTGGTATATCAGTACGGCGGAGTCATATTAAAATGAATATTAAAACGAAACTAATTACTGGTTTTGGCATTATCATTATTTTACTTGTCGGGATTGGTTTGTCTGCAATTTTTAGTATGGTTAGACTGAGTAAAATTACAGATAATATGTACATACATCCTTTCACGGTGAGTAATGCCGCTCAGCGGATTAATACCAATCTAATTGCTATGCACCAATATATGGGAGGGGTTGTTGAGGCAGGAACTCAGCAGGATATACTTTTTTATGTAGAAAAAGTGAATCAACATGAACAGTTTATATTGAATGATTTTAACATTATCTTTGAACGATTCTTGGGTGAAAAGTCAAAAGTTGAGGATGCCTATGACGGTATTATTTCTTGGAAGCCAATACGAAATGAAGTGATTAGACATAAGGTGCAGCTTCTTAGTGGCATTAAGGGTGATACTCCTTTTGATTTGGAAGATGATTTGTTGATAGATGAGGAGCATGCGGCCAATGTTAATCAATCAGTGCAAGTTCTTATTGATTATGCGACCAATAAAGCCTTTGTTTTCCATGAGCAAGCAACAAAGAGTAAAAACGAAGCCCTTTTTGTCACCATTGTTTTATTATCTCTTTCGGTCCTTTTATCTATTGCTATTTCAATTTATGTTATAGCAACATTTAATAGAAACAATAAAGTGTTAAAAAGCTATTTGCATATGATTGATCAGAATATTATGACGAGTTCTAGTGATAGTTCAGGTATAACAACAGAGATAAGTAGTGCTCTATGTCGATTTGTGGGAAAAACAAAGAGCGAGTTGCTTGAGAAAGAGAATGTTTTTTTCATACCCAAAGATAATAAAACTCTCTTAGGTAATGTGTGGCGAAGAATTAAGACCGGTGAGACAATGGACTGTGAATATGAAGTACAAGGTGATGACAGTGAATATAAATGGCTTTCCTCCATTATCTACCCTATATTTGATAGTGATTTTAAGGCTGATGGCTATAGACAAATATCGAGAGATATTACGGATCGGAAACTTTTCGAGAGCGTATCTATTACCGATAAATTGACTAATTTATTTAATCGTCGTCATTTTGATGATATGTTTAAAAAAGAAATAAGCATTGCTAAGAGAAATGGAAAAAATATAACGTTAGCTATTATTGATATTGATTTTTTTAAGAAATATAACGATCACTATGGTCATCCTGCGGGTGATTTAGCCTTATCTTCAGTTGCTACTTTCTTAAAAGTGAGTATGAAGCGTCCAAATGATTATGTCTTTAGACTAGGTGGGGAAGAGTTTGGTATTTTATTTTCTGATGTGGATTTAGACTCGTCATATAAATTACTTGGGAGAGTACGTCGAGGTGTTGCGGAACTGAAAATTGAACATGAGAAAAGTGATGTTAATGACTATGTTACGATTTCGATTGGTTCTCAAACATATTCAGCAGAACAACTTCCATCTGAAGAGCAATTCTACAACCAAGCAGATAAAATGTTGTATACCGCTAAAGAGACGAGAAACTGCGTCATCTCCGCTTAATATCGTTGTTTGGTTAATGTCGGGTTCGCAAAACGATGACCTGATGCTTGATGTATAAAGAAGTTTTTTAATACGGTGGATTGACTGACTGACTTTAAAGCAAATCGTCTTGCCCAGCGTATAGGGGCAAAATCACTGCCAAAAGTACGCTTGAATATATCCATGCTTAATTGCATGGCAATATTATCGGCTTTTCGTTGGCGTTGATATTTATTGAGCATATGCAGGCTACCGATATCACGACCTTTAAGGTGTGCCTCAATTACAATTTCAGCTAAAGTGGCGGCATCAAGAAAGCCGATATTTACCCCTTGTCCTGCTAGAGGATGAATCGTATGTGCAGCATCACCAACGAGGGCAAAACCTTGTTCAACATAATGATCAGCATGCTTTAGTTTAAGTGGGAAGCTCGCTCGTTGACTGATATTTGTAATTTCACCTAGTTTGTTTTCAAATGCTTTAGAAAGTATATTTTTAAATGTCTCATTATCTAATTGGGATAATAATTCAGCTTCTTCGGTGGAGTTGGACCAGACAATTGAACATTGATTTGGATCGGCTAAGGGTAAAAATGCTAACGGCCCTTCAGGTAAAAAACGTTGTCGCGCTGTTTGTTGATGCGAATATTCGGTGGTTACCGTACATACAATGGCTGTTTGTTGATAATCCCAACCATGTACTTTGATGTTTGCCCATTCGCGTAATGATGACTGTCCACCATCTGCTCCAACAATAAGCTTTGCCGTTAGTGTTCGACCATCTTCTAAGGTCAGAGTATTATTCGAGCGTGATACTGGTGTGGCAGGGCAGATGATATCGATATTCTTTATTTGCTTACAGCGTTCAAGGCTTGCTTGTTGGATATGTATGTTCTCAACAATATGACCCAGATGAGACTCGCCGATTTCAGCACAATCAAAATGCAAGGCACTGGTGCTGGTTTCCCATACGTCCATATTCGAAAATTGGCTAATGCGACTTGGTATCAATTGTTGCCAAATACCGAGGTTTTTCAATAGGGTTTCACTGGCAAGGGTTAACGCACTAACACGCAGATCAGGTACATCA
>DAOUSV010000053.1 GCA_030627065.1 Piscirickettsiaceae bacterium
ATACATTAGGTACAAGTTCTACGAGGTTAATAGTAGCCTCATCCCCATGTGGCATTACCTCTAGTTCTGGCTCAGGAATATTAGCTAATAGATCTGCTAATTCTTCTCTCTGCAGGTTATCACTCGTAGTACTCTTATTATCAACAATAATGGTAGCAAGTTCAGGTTCTTGTACTTCGATAATAGTCGGTTCATCAATCTCTATGTCAGGATTTTGTTGCGCCATCCATTGATTAATGTCAGCTTGATAACTTAATAGCAATACCAACAAGATAACCACAACCGATACAGCCATCCAAGGTACAGAATTTAATTTAATCCCAGAAGGTTCACTTAAAGGTGATTGAAAGCCTAACAAATGTTGGTGAGCCAATTGATTGATCAGCGTTAAATTCCCCAAGGATTTGCTATACATTCTTTTCAGAACTTTTTCTGAAAATAACTTCTCACCTTGGTATCCAGCACGCATCAATTTGTGATCTAAATAGCGTTCTAAATCTTGTTCAGCTAATACTGGTAAATCAATATCCTGGAGTCGAAGCTGAGCATCACCTTCTAATTCTAGAGCTTTATTTGAAACAATAACTGCTTGCAATAAATAGCGTTCATCATCTTTCCAGCTTAACCAAATAGAGAGTGTCTCTAAGAATTCTTCCGTCAAAGTATCGGCATTATTAATCAATAATAATGGCTTAACATTAAGTTTACGTAACTGTTTCAGCCTATTTTTGAATGTAGCAGTGTGATTATTACTACTCTTTATTTCACTATCAGAAACGCCCAAGCTTTTTAAACATGACGCCATAACAGCCTGACTATTTGCCGAGACATGTCCATTAACAAGTGAAATTCGTAACTCATCGCCAGAACGATGATTAAGCTGGCTCAATAAGCTGGTTTTACCTTGTCCATCGGCTGCGACTAAAAGCCCTACTTTATTCGTCGCTCGAACAAGGTGAAGCAATAAGTTTAATCGATGATCAAACTGTCCACCCTTAAAGAAATCCTTCGGTTCAAATACATCATGAAAAGGAATCGAGTGAAGAGCAAGCCGTGAGATATAAGCAGGTTCGGCTTTAGACGTAGTCAACTCACTCATTAGAAGTCAGCAATTAGTGCTGAAACGCCTTTAATGTTGCAGCTAACTTATCGGCATCATAATCATCACTAATAACCGACTGGCCAATATCTTTCAGTAAAATCAAACGAATCCGACCATCTTGCACTTTTTTATCAACTGCCATCAAACTCATAAACTGCTCTGATGACATTTCTTTAGGCGATGTAACAGGTAATCCTGCTGCTAATAATAGATCTTTAATACGCTCAACGGTGACGGGATCAGTCCATCCCATACGTTGAGATAAATCAGCCGCCATTAACATACCAACAGAAACCGCTTCACCATGTAACCAGTTACCATAGCCCATGCCTGTTTCTATCGCATGACCAAAGGTATGACCTAAATTTAATACGGCACGAACACCCTGTTCTAATTCATCATCAGCAACAATATCTGCTTTATCCTGACAAGAGCGTTTAACCGCCTCAGCCAATACACTTGCTTCACGTTGTCGCAAGGCCGGCATATTATCTTCTAACCAACTGAAAAAATCAGGGTCATTAATGATGCCATATTTAATCACTTCGGCTAAACCTGATGATAACTGGCGGTCTTCCAATGTATTCAGTGTATTAGTATCAGCAATGACACACTGCGGCTGATAAAAAGCACCAATCATATTTTTGCCTAAGGCATGATTAACCGCCGTCTTGCCGCCCACAGATGAATCAACTTGTGATAATAGTGTTGTTGGAATTTGAATAAAGGGTACGCCGCGCTGATAGCTTGCCGCAGCAAAACCTGTCATATCACCAATCACACCGCCACCGAGAGCAACCATCGTTACTTGTCGTGAGAAGTGATTTTCTAATAAGGCGTCAAATATTTGGTTTAAGACTTCTAAGTTCTTAAACTCTTCGCCATCTGGCAAAATAACTGATTCACATTGATAGTCTGCAAGTGAATCACATACTTGTTTTAAATAAAGCGGAGCAACCGTTGTGTTGGTAACGATAAGAACTTCCTTGCCCTTAATATGCTTTGTTAGTAACTCTGCTTGCGACAGTAAATCATCACCGATATAAATCGGATAGCTTCGCTCAGCTAATGAAACGGTTAATGTATTCAATGCTTATTGGCCTAAATTTTCTAATTCTTTAATTAAGTCTGCAACGACATGTGTAATCGACTGCTCACCTGTTCGTAGCTCAATATCTGCAACATCTTTATATAAAGGAGCTCGTAGAGCGAGTAGGTCTTCAATTTGTTTCTTGGGATCGTCTGTTTGTAATAAAGGGCGGCTTTTATCTTTAGATGTACGACGACTTAACTGTTCAACAGAAGCAGCCAAATACACCACATGACCGCGAGCTCGTAATACACGTCGATTTTCTTCAGCTAAAACAACACCGCCACCTGTCGCTAAAACAATATTCTTCTTCTCGGTTAGCTCATCAATCACTTTTTGTTCGCGGACACGAAAACCAGCTTCACCTTCCATTTCAAATATCCATGAAATAGAAACGCCCGTACGTTTTTCAATTTCCTTATCGCTATCATAAAAGTCGCGACCCAGTGATCTCGCCAACTGCTTACCCACGGTTGACTTACCTGCCCCCATAGGGCCAATAAGAAAAATATTGCCTGAAATCACTTTTTTATCTCAACGTTGCATAGTGTATGAATAAAAAAGCCGGCTCATAAATGCTCCGGCTTTTTACTTCGACAAGTTTAATTGAAATTAGAACTGTAAACCATCTTTAATAATTTTTGGTGTTACGAAAATAAGTAGTTCACTTTTCGAATCTGTATGTGTTGTTGTTTTAAACAAGAAACCTACATACGGTAGATCCCCAAAGAATGGTACTCGTGTTGAGCCATCAACTTTTCTTTGCTCATAAATACCGCCTAACACCACAGTCTCACCATTATCTACAAGGACTTGTGTTTTCACACTCCGAGTATCAATACTTGGTACACCATTAAAGATACCACCGACTTCATCCTTATTTACTTCTAAGTCCATAATAATATGATCATCAGGTGTGATTTGAGGTGTTACTGACAATTTTAACGTTGCAGACTTGAATGAAACTGCCGTTGAACCACTTGAACTCGCCTCTTGGTATGGAATTTCCGTTCCCTGTTCAATTGTAGCCTGCTGTTGATTTGATGTAATAACGCGAGGGCTGGAAATAATCTCACCATTTCCCTCTTGTTGCATGGCAGACAGTTCTAGGTCAATAAATGAGCCAAATGGTAGCCTGGCGAGTGCTAATGCGATTGAACCAGCAGCATTAGCTACAGGCAAGTCAACATTTAAGCTATCAATTGCATTGATAGTCGCTCCATTTTGGACTGCAACTGCTCCCTCTAAATTACCTGTTGTCGTAACCTCGTTAATTAATCCACTACGTGTATTATTCTGAGTTGTAACACCAAATCGAACCCCTAAGTCTTTAGCAAAGTTATCATTAGCAATAACAATTCGTGATTCGATTAAAACTTGACGGACAGGTTTATCTAAAATTTCTAATATTTTTCTGACTTCAACTAATTGCTCAGCTGTATCACGAATTAGCAATGAATTAGTCCGCTCATCAACGGTGATGCTACCTCTATCAGAAATAAATCCCGTGACTTCGCCTGCGACTGAATTAGCTCCACCTCCATTACTTTTGAGTATTGTTTTTAACTCTGATGCCTTAGCAAAGTTTATTTCAAATACTTCTGAATATAATGGCTCAAGCTCTACCAGTTGCTTTTTAGCTTCTAGTTCTTGGCGTTCTTGTGCCGCTATTTCTCCGGCTGGTGCAATTAACATCACATTACCATTTTGGCGCATTGCCAAGCCTTTAGTTTTAAGAATAATATCCATGGCTTGATCCCATGGTACATTCTTAAGTCTTAACGTCACATTACCTTGTACCGTGTCACTGGTAACTAAATTCATGCCCGTGAAATCTGCAAGTAATTGCAAGATTGCACGTACTTCAATGTTTTGAAAGTTTAGTGATAATTTATCACCTTTGTAGCCAAACTGATCCTTCTCTCTACTCGCTTGAGTGTCGACTACTACCGGTTTAACTTCAATTACTAATGTATTTTCAGATTGATACGCTAAATGTTCAAACTTGCCTTTAGTTGATAATCGTAATTGCGTTACATTCCCTTTTTGTTCACTATCAATAATTTGAACGGGAGTGGCAAAATCGACAACATCTAAACGTCGGTGCAATTTTTCTGGTAATGAAACCCCACTTAAATTAACCACCACATTATTTTGTTCTTGTCGCACATCAACATCAGCACCATCATCACTTAAAGAGATAATTAGCCGTGCTTCACCATTCTCACCGCGACGAAAATCAATATCAGTCACTTCTCGATCCGAGCTGTTATTTGTAACAAGGTTACTAGTACCATCAATCGTTATTACAACTTCATTGCCATTATGTTCAATTCTGTACGGCACTTTTTGTAATAAGTTAATAACCATTCGAGTGCGGTCACCGGCCTCAACAGTCGAGACACTTCGCGTGGCACCAATATTAATTGTTTGCGTCTTCTTATCTAATTGATTTTGTACGCCTGAGAAATCTAAAACCACACGAGCAGGATCATCAATTGAGAAACTGTCCGGCTGTTCAATTGACTCTGAAAACGTCACGGTTATTTGCGCTTTATCTCCAGATAAAGAAGAATATTCCACCGACTGGAGGTCAACGGCCGAAGCGCTAGTCATTGTTAGTAAAAAGAAGCTTAATACCGATATAACTGAAAGCATTCCCTTGAAAACGCGCCCTAATAACTGTTTATTTTTCATTATAATTCCATCTTTGTTAGTCATATTATTCACAGCCTTTAATTTTCAACAATAGTAAGAGATGATTTACGCTCAACATAGCCACCACGAGGCTCTGAAACGATCTCTATTAATGTTAATTTCATATCTGTTATTGTTAAAATCTTACCGTGATTTTGTCCAATATAGTTTCCAATTTGCACACGATGTACAACACCATCCGATGATCGAATCAGAGCCCAAATACCTTTCTTTTCTAAAGTCCCAACCAATCGCAATTCACTCAATGAATAGAATTCCAATGCTTCTTTTCGTCGGTGCTTCTCAGGATGAATACCATTATCAACAATAGGTGCCAACTCTGCTTTCGGTTGTTCAACAATTGTTTTTATAAATGGGTTTCGTAATTCGGCTGCAGAATAGGAAAAATTGTCATACGGTTTCATGACTGGAATCGGTTCAATATCCGGTTTTTTCTGTGATTTTACTGTTGTCACATATACAGCCAAGTCTTCTTTCTCTTGCTGACAGCCCATTAATGACAGAGCCAAAATAAGTGTTGCCATTTTAATTAAATATGCCACATTACCTTCCCTTGAATATCCTATTTTCAGCATGTTCACTCTTGCTCATCATCGAAGTAACGGTATGTTTTCGCTGTGATATTCATTGTCATTTTATTACCGCGAGGCGTTAACGTTAAATTATGCATTGTTACAATTCGAGGCAGGGCCGCTATTGCGCTCACAAACTCGCCAAACTGGTGATAGGTTCCCGTCACGGTCATTTGAATTGGAAGCTCGGCATAAAAATCAACCGGCCGTTCGCCACCTGGTTTAAACAAATTAAAAACCAAGCCATTAACAAGACCAGAACTTGATATATCAATTAATAAATCTGCCACTTCATTTTTTCGGGGCAATTGCTGAAGCATTGATGAGAAAGTCACCTTCATTTCTTTCATCTGCTCTTTATACGCTTCTAAGTTAACTGCTTTTGCTTGTTTCTTTACGAATGATTGTTTTAATTGAATTTCTTTTCTTTCCAAGCTCGCTAACTCAATCTTTTTATCATTAATAATGAAATAGTAACCCGCCCCCCAGACAACTGAACACAACAAAATAATTGCTATCATTTTAATAATGAAAGGCCATTCGCCGCTCTCATTAAAATCTAACTCACTTAAAGAAGACATATCCATTAGATTTCACCCTCTTCTTTTTTAGGTTCAGACTCATTTATTGTTAACGTGAAATTACGAATCGCATTGTCTGCATTCGAGTTTCGTTGAACAATTTTTAAATTTGACTCGTCAAATTCAAGATGCTTATCTAGCTTCCGCATAAACACAGAAACTCTGGCATTAGACTCTGCAACACCATTCAAGGTCAAAGACTTACCTTGTCGTGTCAGTTTATTAAGGTGAATACCATCTGGTACAACGCGAACTAAAGAGTCAAAGACTTTGACCACCTTAGGTCGGCTTGCTTGTAGGTCTTGAATAACCTGCATCCGGGCTAATAATCGTTCTCGCTCACGCTCTAAGGCATCAATTTCTTTTATTTTCTTATTTAACACTGAAATTTCACGCTGCATGAAGCTATTACGACTATTTTGTTCATCTATCAAACTATCTGCAAACCAGACGACACCATAGAGAACAGCCGCAGCAAAAACAAAGCCTGTCACAAGAACAACAATAAACTGCTGTTGCCGTTCTTGACGACGCTCTTCACGCCAAGGGAGTAAATTAATATGTGCCATTAATCAAAACTCCTCATTGCTAGTCCACACGCAATTAACATGGATGGCGCATCATTACTCAATGCCTGAATTTTTATCTTATTCCCTAAAACCATATCAGAAAATGGATTCGCTATTGACGTGGATGTTCCTGACTCGTCCTCAATCATGGCATCAATTCCCTGAATAGAAGCGCAACCTCCTGCTAGGATAATATGATCTATTGATTGATATTGTGTTGATGCCGAAAAGAAAAACTGTAATCCTCGCGTTACCGTCATCACCATTGAGCGCTTAAAGGGCTCTAACACTTTAGAACTATAATCTTCTGGTAAATTATTCTGTTTTTTTGCGCGGCCGGCTTCCTGATACGACATGCCGTAGTGACGTTCAATATCTTCTGTCAGCATCCGACCACCAAAGGTTTGCTCACGAGTAAATACAATCTTGCCATCAACTAACACATGTAATGTCGTAACAGCAGAACCAACATCAACTACCGCGACGGTTAATCCTTGTCCTTGATTTGGCAACTGCTGAGCAATTAAACCAAACGTATTTTCAATTGTGTAGGCTTCAACATCGACCAGTTTAGGTTTCAATCCAGCCTTTTCTAAAACTTCAACGCGTGCATCAACATTCTCACTTCGTGATGCTGCAAGCAAAACATCAACAGCATCAACATCTGAAGCGGAAGTGCCAAGCACTTCAAAATCTAATCGAACTTCCTCTAATGGATAGGGAATATAATTATCGGCTTCCATCATGACTTGCTCTTCAAGTTCACGCTCCGTCAATGATGAGGGAAAAGAAACTATTTTTGTAATTGCCGAATTGGCTGAAACCGCAACTGCAGCATCTTTTGCCTTGCTTGATGAACGCTTAACCGCACGCTTAACCGCGCTAGCAACTTCATCTGTATTTTCAATTCTACCTTCTATCACCGAATTAAGGGGTAAAGGCTCAACGGCATAGGCTTCAACACAATACTTACCATTCTTTTGAGTAAGCTCGAGAACCTTTACTACTGAGGAACTAATATCAATCCCTAATAAGGGGTGTTTTTTTCGTCCAAACATGTATAGCCCCAGCTCCTAATAACACAACAACAAATCTACACTTAGTCCATCAACTTAAAGTAGTTTATTAAGACTATAGTCCATGTTTAAATAAAAAACAACTTTCTACTGATTTTTTTAAACGCTATCTTTAAGCGTACCTTAATAATATACTAAATTATATTATATTATGACCCAACAGTAAAAAACTATGCTTCAATTTACCAAACGACTATCAGTTCTCATTTTCATTGCTTTTTTCTTAATGCTTATCTCTATCGCCGGCATTTATTACACGCTAGCCCCCAATTTACCTTCTCCAAGTATATTAAAGCAATCGTCATTACAAGTACCTCTCCGCATATTTAGTGCTGAAGGAAAATTAATTGCTGAGTTCGGTGAAAAACGTCGTATTCCGGTTGAATACAATGAGGTTCCTAAGCCTCTTATCCATGCTTTTCTAGCATCTGAAGATGATCGCTTTTTTGAACATCCTGGCGTTGATTATCAAGGTCTTTTGCGAGCAGTATACTCATTAGCCGTAACAGGAAAAAAAGCGCAGGGCGGCAGTACCATTACCATGCAAGTTGCTAGAAACTTTTTTCTTAGTAATGAAAAAACGTATCTACGGAAACTTAATGAAATTATTCTTGCTCTTCAAATTGAGCAAGTATTGAGTAAAGAAGAAATTCTAACGCTCTACCTTAATAAAATCTACTTAGGTAAGCGCTCCTATGGGATCGGCGCGGCAGCTAATGTCTATTATGGCCGATCACTGAACGAACTTACTCTGGCTGAATTTGCCATGATCGCAGGCTTACCAAAAGCACCATCCAAGTATAATCCACTGGCAAACCCTGCTCGGGCACAACTTCGCCGTAATTATGTGTTACGCCGGATGTGGGAGGTAGGTTATATTGAAGAGCAAGCTTACCTTGATGCAACACAAACACCGCTTACCGCGGTTCACCATAGCCGTAACGTTGAAGTTTATGCACCTTTTGTTGCCGAAATGGTACGTAAGCAACTGCTTGAACAATATGGTGATGATGCCTACAATTCAGGATTTAATGTCTATACAACAATTCGTTCTAGCCATCAAAAATCAGCAAATACAGCACTGCAATCTGCTTTACTAGCTTACGATAAACGTCATGGTTTCCGTGGTGTTTTATCTCAAATAGTATTGGCAGAAGATAGTGGTCAAGCAGACTGGCAGCTTGCTCTTGATGGCAAATCATCAATAGGCCCTCTTCAACCAGCCATTGTTATTAAAACTCTTGATAACAATACAGCAAGTATTTATGTAAAAGATCACGAGCTCAACGACATAAGCCTAGATTCTATTACGTGGGCACG
>DAOUSV010000078.1 GCA_030627065.1 Piscirickettsiaceae bacterium
AACATCTGGAAAGCGTGAGCTTATGGCAAGTGCCACAGAAAATATACCGCCTGATTTATCAGGTAAGGGTGAAATGGTGCGGTAAGAGCGCACCGCGTAATTGGCAACAATTGCGGCAGGGTAAACCCCACCTGGAGCAAGACCAAATAGAGGAGCAGCTTGCTTGCAAGCACGTGTGGCTCGCACGGTTCCTGGGTAGGTTGCTTGAGGCATATAGCGATGTATGTCCCAGATGAATGATTGTCCACGACAGAACCCGGCTTACCGGCCATCTCGTTTTTTTTGAGAATTAGAATTTCACCCTGATTTCTATAAGTGATATGAATAGAGGTATCAAGGAATTACCTTCTTCTTACGGGGAAGTGGTATTCTGTTTTCATCGGAGTATTACAAATGCTAGAACATAATCAACTTATTTCTGAAGGACTTCTATTAGCGAAAACATATAGCTCCCCTGAGGTGATGCTATCGGTTGTGATTGCTATTATTTCCTCATTTACTACTTTTGGTATTGCTGGGCGAGTTATTGCGGCATGCAATAACGTGCAGAAAACATTATGGTTTATCTTTGGCTCCTTCACCATGGGGCTCGGTATTTGGGCGATGCATTTTATCGGCATGTTGGCACTTCATTTAGCTATTCCGGTTAACTATGATGTATCAATCACTGCTTTATCTGCGCTCCCTGCGGTTGTTGCTTCTGCCGTTATTATTTGGCTTACAACTCGACAACAAAAAACATCAAAAGTATCTTTAATCTTAGGCGGCATTATTATTGGTATCGGTGTTGGTTTAATGCACTTTTCTGGCATGATGGCTATGCAGATGAATGCGGTAATGACTCATGAATTACTATTAACGCTTGTACTTTCCTTGTTGGCGGTTGTGTTAATCATAATCGCATTAAGTAAAATAGATGATGCTGTTCGAAATAAGGGTAATGACTTCATTTGTAGGGAGAAGGTAATCGGTGCCGTTTTAATGGGCGGTGCAACATCGATGATGCATTATTCTGCTATGGCTGAAACAAATTTTTTCCAAATCAATACGGCGCCAATTCTAGCTGGGGTTGGACATGATGTTTTAACTATTATGGTGACGGTTGTTATTGGAAGTTTGCTTATAGTGGCGCTATTACTCCCCCTATATTTGTACAACAAACAGATTTTCAGATTGCTTAGTCGAGAGTCTATGGATGATAAAGCACGTATTCGTGCCTTTATTGATTCTACGCCAGATGCATTAATTCAAATAAACGCAGCAGGACGGATTATTAGCTGGAAAGGACGATCAGAACAGATATTCGGTTGGCAAGAAAGTGAGATGCTTGGGCAGTCATTGCATCGGATTATTCCGCTACGCTATCGAGATTCCCATGACAATGGTTTGCAACTGTTTAGAAAAATCGAGAAAATTGCTTTATTAGACAAAACAATAGAAATTGAAGCGCGGCATAAAGATGGCCACGAGTTTCCTATTGAAATTACCGTTGTTTCAGTTGAGATGAGTGATGGTCATTTTGAGTTTAGTGCCTTTATTCGTGATATTTCTGTGCGTAAAGATGCGGCTCTTGAGCTACTAAAGCAGCAAGCAATTACGGACTTTCAGAAAAAAGCACTTGATGAACATGCGATTGTTAGTATTGCTGATATCAAGGGTAATATCAGCTATGTTAATGAAAAGTTTGAACAAATAAGTCAGTTTTCAACGGATGAGGTGATCGGGGATAATCATCGAATCTTAAAATCAGACTATCATCCAGAGTCTTTTTTTAAGGAAATGTGGCGCACAATTTCTGCTGGTAATGTCTGGCATGGCGAAATAAAAAATAAAGCAAAAGATGGCTCATTTTATTGGGTTGAGTCAACAATTCTTCCGATGATTAATGAACAAGGCAAGCCCGAGCAGTATGTCGCTATTCGGACTGATATTACTGCGATAAAAGAATTGGAAGTTAAGCAGCATGAAATAAATGCTCAGCTTGTTGATGCAATTTCTCGACTTGATGATGAAAAAGAAAACGCCAATAAGGCGAATAAGGCTAAGTCTGAATTCCTATCGTCAATGAGCCATGAGTTAAGAACGCCTCTGAATGCTATTTTAGGGTTTGCACAGTTACTTGAAATGGATACTGAAACACCTCTAACAGAAGATCAAGAAGAAAGTATTCACCATATCTTATCAAGTGGTAAACATTTACTCAGTCTTATTAATGATGTACTGGAATTGTCAGCGATTGAAGCGGGTAAGACCGTTTTATCAATGGAGGCGGTCAACTTAAAAGATATTGTTGCTGAAACAGTAGTCTTGTTAGACCCTTTAGTTGGCAGTATGACGCTAAGGGTGGCTTCTGATTTAGAGGTTATAGTCAATGCTGATTACACTAAACTAAAACAAGTGCTCATCAATCTAGTCAGCAATGCAATAAAATATAACCGTGAGAATGGAAGTGTCACAATTGATTGGAGAGTAACAGCAGAAAATACAATTAGAATTAGTATTATTGATACGGGTATTGGCATATCAAAAGCGAATAAGCATCAAATATTTGGTGCGTTTAACCGTTTAGGGCAAGAACTTTCAGAGATCGAGGGTACGGGGATTGGTCTTGTTGTCACCAAAAACCTAGTTGAAATAATGGGTGGGAACATAGGCTTTGATAGTGTTGAAGGTGAAGGCTCAACGTTTTGGATTGAATTAGCGACCGCTATTATTGAAAAAGAAGAACTGGTCGATATGCCTGAGCAAGAGCACCTTGAGGTTGATGCTGTGATATCAATATCATCTGGCGTAAGTCATAAGCAGGTACTTTATGTTGAAGATAACCCTACCAATATAAAGTTGATGCAGTCTATTTTTAATAAACAAGACTCTTGTGATTTATCTATCGCTGAAACGGGTGAGTTAGGCTGGGAATTGGCTTTAAATAAACAGTTTGATCTTATTCTGATGGATATTAATTTACCAGGAATGAGTGGCATTAAGCTAACACAAAAACTCAGACAAACAGACGAATATAAAAATACGCCCATACTTGCAGTTTCAGCATCCGCTATGGAGCATGAACTTGAGTTAGCTGAAGGTATTTTTGAGGCTTATATTACTAAGCCTATTAAAATTGATAGTATATTTTCAGCACTGAAAAACTACTTAAGTTAAGTAAAAAAACGATAGAAAACGGCTTCCGCGAATCACATTACTTTCTGCTGTTTAAGCAAAATAGGTATTCTCGTTTTTTAAAAGTGACTGTGTAATAAAACCTGCCTCAATGATTAGAATCTACTTTAACTTTCAATGCCAGTTTTTTGATTAAAAAGTAGTCTTATGAATCGTAAAAATATCATTCCTCCCACCTTGATGAAGTCGCGCTAAGTCATTGTCCTTAAAAGAGGATTTTGTTTGTTCCCATGCTTGACACACCCTGTTCACACTCCTATAGTGTCAAAAAGTGGGTAAAAGTGGATCAAAGTGGATCTCACAATTTGAGGATGACAAGTGTTTCGAGGCGTAGCAACTTTTAATTTGGATGCAAAAGGACGTATGGCAATACCAGCCAAGTTCCGTAAGCATCTGGATGTCTGTTGTGAAGGCCGCTTAGTCGTTACAATTGATCACTCTGACCGTTGTTTGCAGGTGTACCCGTTACCGGAATGGGAAGCGGCAGAACAAAAATTATCAGAATTACCTAGCTTGAATCCACAAGTACGTCGTTTAAAACGCATGCTACTCGGTTATGCAACGGAGTGTGAAATGGATAGTAACGGCCGTATTTTGTTACCGGCTAAGTTACGTGAGTTTGCAAGTCTGAAAAAAAGCACAGTAATGATTGGTCAAGGTAATAAGTTTGAGTTGTGGGATGAACAAACTTGGAATACGTTGATGGATGAGTGTTTAGAAGAAGATTTTGATGGTATTTTGCCGACAGAACTAGAAAACCTCTCACTCTAAGGCAATATGATGACCAATAGCCATTCAGAACATTTACCAGTCTTGTTAAATGAAACCATTACTGCACTTGATGTGAAGGCTGACGGTTTCTATGTTGACGGGACTTTCGGGCGTGGCGGTCATGCACGTAAAGTATTAGCTCAATTGTCAGAGCACGGTCGCTTATTGGGTTTAGATAAAGATCCACAAGCAATTGCTGAAGGACAACAACTTTCACAAGACGATCCTCGTTTTAGTATCGAACAATGTTCATTCGCTGACTTAGCAACGCCAATCAATGCACGACTTTGGCAGAATAAAGTTGATGGTATTTTATTAGATATTGGTGTGTCATCACCACAAATTGATCAAGCTGATCGTGGCTTTAGCTTTCAAAAAGACGGCCCGTTGGATATGCGAATGAATCCTAATGCTGGCATTAGTGCTGCAGAGTGGTTGGCAACGGCGAAAGTAGAAGATATTACCTTTGTGATTAAAACATTAGGTGAAGAGAAGTTTGGTAAGCGAATTGCTAATGCCATTGTCGAAACACGTGAACATACACCAATCACTTCAACCACACAGCTGGCAAAATTAGTCGATAAGGCAATGCCTTTTCGTGAAAAGAATAAACACCCAGCAACACGAACATTTCAAGCGATCCGTATCTATATTAATAATGAGTTAGATGATCTTAAGACTGGTTTAGAGCAGTCTTTAGATGTTTTGGCCGTTGGTGGTCGCTTGGCGGTTATTACCTTCCATTCATTAGAAGATCGAATTGTTAAACGTTACTTTCGTGATGAAGCACGAGGTGATGATTTACCGTCTAATTTTCCTATTAGAGCTGATGAATTGAATCCTAGCGTTAAATTGATTGGTAAGGCAATTAAAGCGGGTGATGCTGAGTTAGGGATGAATCCACGTGCTCGTAGTGCTGTATTGCGTATTGTGGAAAAACTCGCATGAGCATTGCCGATATGATCTTGCGTATCCGTAACCATTCGGTAGTGTACATATTAATAGCATTGATATTAATGTCTTCTATTGCCGTTATTTATACGAAGCATAGTACTCGAACTGAATTTGTTGTATTACAAAAGCTAGAAAAGCAGCGCGACCAATTAAATGAAGAGTGGGGACGCTTATTATTAGAAGAAAGTACATGGGCTCAGCCTGGTCAAATTGAGAAGCAAGCTTCTCTACGATTAAATATGATTGTGCCTAGTGCAGATATGCTGGTGGTTGTTAAGCAATGAGCCAGCAGAAATCATCAGTTAATCACATCGCTGTGTGGCGACTTAATGTGGTGCGTTTAGTCTTTATCAGCTTAGTCGTTGGTTTGGGGTGGCGCTTGGCTGATATTCAAGTAATCAATCCTGATTTTTTACGTAATCAAGGTGATGCGCGTCATTTGCGTAACGTACCTGTGGCTGCTCATAGAGGTATGATTCTTGACCGACATGGTGAGCCATTAGCAATTAGTACGCCTGTTCAATCGGTGTGGTTTAATCCTAAAGAAATAAACGTAAATGCAACTCAAATAGCCAATCTTGCCAAGATACTGAAGTTGAAAGTAGCGACTGTAACGAACAAGGTTAAAGCGAATAAACAGCGTGAATTTGTTTATTTGAAACGTCGTGTTTCACCTGAAATTGCTGCAAAAGTAAAACAGCTGAAAATTAAAGGTGTGGCACTACAACGCGAATATAAGCGCTATTATCCGACAGCAGAAGTGGCATCTCATATTGTTGGCTTTACGAGCATTGATGATGCTGGACAGGAGGGCTTAGAGCTTACATATAATGACGTATTGACTGGCGTGCCTGGTTTGAAACGGATGGTGCGTGATAGTCGTGGTAATTATGTTGAAGGTGGCGAACAGCTGAAAGCTACTAAGCATGGTCAAGATATTCAGTTGAGTATCGATCTGCGTTTACAGTATTTGACTTATCAAGCACTGAAAACAACGGTCAAAAAGTTTAATGCACGTGCGGGTACTGCAGTTGTTTTAGATGTTAAAACGGGTGAGGTGTTGGCGATGGTTAATCAACCATCCTTTAATCCCAATAATCGTCGTGGATTAAAAGCCAATGATTTTCGTAATCGTGCTGTTATTGATTTGTTTGAGCCTGGTTCGATTGTGAAGCCATTTACCGTAGTTAGTGGATTGAAATCAGGTGAATTCACACTGAAAACAAAAATTGATACACGCCCGGGAACAATTAAAGTGAGCGGACATACAATTAGTGATCATAATAATTATGGTGTAATTAATCTTACAAAACTGATTCAGAAATCAAGTAATGTCGGTGCAACAAAAATTGTTCAAGCTATTAATCCTGAACAATTGTGGCAAGATTTTTCAGCATTTGGCATGGCGATGCCAACGGGAGCTTATTTCCCAGGCGAAGCAATGGGTAATATGCCGGATTTACAAACATGGCGAAAGCTTGATCAAGCAACATTATCATACGGCTATGGTTTAAATACGACTGCATTACAGATAGCGAGAGCTTATAGCGTGCTTGCGAATGGCGGTATTGTGCGACCGGTTAGTTTGCAAAAATTAGATGAAGAAGAAGTACCTGTAGGCAGACGTGTATTTTCTAACAAAGTGATGACTGATGTTATAGCTATGATGGAATCTGTGGTTAAGCCTGGCGGAACCGGTACGAGAGCCGCTGTTGAGAATTATAGTGTGGCAGGTAAAACGGGTACGGTAGAAAAATTAGTGAGAGGAAGTTATACCGAAGGTCGCTATTTATCTTTATTTGCAGGGGTTATTCCAGCGAGTAAACCTCGATTAGCGATGGTGGTTATGGTGGATGATCCTCAAGGTGAAGAATATTACGGTGGTCTGGTTGCCGCCCCAGTATTTTCTGAAGTAATGACCGGTGCGATGCGTTTATTAAATATTGCTCCAGATAAGAAAG
>DAOUSV010000030.1 GCA_030627065.1 Piscirickettsiaceae bacterium
CGTGATGCCAACACAGGTTGGTTATTAATAACGAATGAAATCAGTAACACCACATCATTGTATGAGGTATCTGTTGATTAAGCATCACGTTAATTAACTATTCAAAAAAGGCCTGCGATATTCTGTATCGTGGGCTTTTTTATATCGTACCTCCTGATTATTTTTAGATGTTAATCAACACCAAAACCACCCATTCAGCATCATATTTTCCAGTTGTAAGGATTAATCACCTGTACTGGTACTATCGGGTGGAAACTATTGGGCCCTGATTAAATCGCGACAAAACTAGTACATTATATGAAGAGTCCACCACTGACCGCTGTGGGTCGGCAGCTGCCATTTGTGAAGTCAATCAGCTTACGTTTCTTAGATTTGATGCAGTAGAGATTTTGAATGAAATAATCACTAGAAAAAGTGCTTAGATATTGAAGCCCAATGAGCCCAAACTCCCACTCTAAAAACCAACAAAAAAGGCTTAGATCGTCGATAAAAACGGCCTAAACCTTCTGTTTTCCTGCCGCTCTAAGTTACTGATTGTAATGCATTTATGAGAACCTTAAGTCTCTTATGCCTACCAATTTTACCACCCAAGCATCAAGTCGGATAGCTGTACAGTATTACAATCTTCTTTTTAAACCTTTTTCTTTAAATTAGTTTAGAAAAGTGTTTTCCTTCTTTTTGTTGCATGTATTTATCGAACGCCATACAGATATTTCGGATAAGTAAGTGTCCAGCAGGAAGAACTTCAATCGCTTGTTTGTTATGACTTAATAGTCCATCTTGTGCAAATTGTTCTAATTTAGGCAACACATCTGCAAAGTAATCGGCAAAATTAATACTAAGTTCTTTTTCTATCGCAACGATATCTAATGAAAAATGACAGATAAGTTTGGTGATCACTGTTCGGCGTATTTTATCGTCTTCATCCAGCTTAAAACCACGAAATACAGGTAGTTCGTTGTTATTAAGACTGAGTGCGTATTCTTCTAGTGTCCGTTTATTTTGAGAATATGAATCTGCAACGCTACCAATTGATGTCACACCCAAGCCAATTAAGTCACATTCTGAATGAGTTGAATAGCCTTGGAAATTGCGATAAAGCTTATTTTCTCGTTGAGCAATAGCTAACTCATCGTCGGGCTTGGCAAAGTGGTCCATTCCAATATAGACATAACCTGCAGATGTTAAACGCTCGATTGTTTGTTGCAATATTTCTAGCTTAACAGCAGGTTCCGGCATATCTTCGCTGTTCATTTGGCGTTGTACTTTAAAGCGTTCAGGCAAATGAGCATAGTTAAATATGGATAAACGATCAGGATCAGAGGCAATGATTTTGTCTAGTGTTTCAGCAAAACTTTCTGGTGTTTGATGTGGCAAACCATAGATAAGGTCAAGGCTGATTGACCGAAAACCATTGGCTCTAGCCGCATCCATAACAGCAAAGGTTTCTTCTTCACTTTGTATGCGATTAACTGCTTTTTGTACTTTAGGATTAAAGTCTTGTACACCTAAACTAATTCGATTAAAACCAATTTCACGTAATACAGCAATGGTTTCAGCATCGGCTTCTCGTGGATCGACTTCTATTGAAAACTCACCTTTATCATCTGCCGCTAAATTAAAGTGCTGGCGAGTAACAGCCATCAGTTCACGCATTTGATCATGGCTAATAAATGTCGGTGTACCACCGCCCCAATGAAGTTGTTCTACCACACGGCTTTTATCGAATAATGCACCTTGTAAGGCGATTTCTTTATGCAAATTGGCAAGATAAGGATCGGAATGTTTACGGTTTTTGGTAATAATTTTATTACAGGCACAATAAAAACAAACTGTATCGCAAAAAGGCAGGTGGAAATAAAGCGATAAAGACCCGCCTCGCTGATTTGATAGTGCAGCTTGCTTTTGATAGCTGTCAGCATTAAAAGACTCCGCAAACTCAACCGCCGTTGGATAAGATGTGTAACGAGGTCCTGCAGTGTCATAGCGACGGATAAGATCGAGATCAAAAGTAACAGTCTGTTCCAAGGTCGTATTCCTAAAATATCTATTATGTGAGAAATTATATCGTAAATCGGTGTTCTTGCTCAGGGTGTTCGCATAGCTCTTCATAATGTTTTTGAATGATGGGTAGCACTTCATCTGGCTTATCGACAATATAAAACAAGTCTAAGTCTTCTTTATCGATACAGCCTAATTCCAACACGTGAGCCTTGAGCCATGCTATTAAGCCGCTCCAAAATGATGTGCCGTAAAGAATAATAGGAAAGTGTCGTATTTTTTTAGTTTGAATCAACGTTAATGATTCAAAGAATTCATCTAATGTGCCAAAACCACCGGGGAAAACAACATAGCCCATAGAATATTTTACAAACATCAATTTTCGCACAAAAAAGTAACGAAAACTTAAGCTAATATCTTGCATATTATTCGGCGACTGCTCTTGCAGAAGCGCAATATTCAAGCCAACAGAATGCCCTCCTTGTTGATAAGCACCTTTATTTGCCGCTTCCATAATGCTGGGGCCACCACCACTGATTATCGAAAACTTAGCCTGCGATAAACGTCGGGCAACGGTAACGGCATCTTTATAATAGGGTGAATCATCGGGTAATCGGGCGCTACCGAAGATAGACACGGCAGGACCAAGGTTATGCAGCGTTTCGATGCCATCAATAAGTTCTGCTTGAATACGGAATACTCGCCATGCTTCCGAGGTTTTGAGATCTTCCACGCGTCACACTCTCTTACTGAAAATTTAGTTATCTTTCCATCTAAGGTATCATAGCCGACTTTATTAGTTAAATTGGCAGATTTATGAAGGTTTTAGTTATTGGTGGTGGTGGTCGTGAACATGCTCTTGCATGGAAATTAATCCAATCACCAAACTGCTCACAAGTCTATGTTGCGCCTGGAAACCCAGGCTCCAATCTTGAAGAAAACATCGAAAACATTGATATTGCCGCAGATGATATTGCAGGTTTAGTCATTTTTGCCAAAGACAATGATATTGAATTGACCATTGTTGGCCCGGAAGTGCCTCTCGTTATGGGCGTGGTTGATGCCTTTAATCATGCTGGATTACGCTGTTTTGGCCCATCTAAAGACGCTGCACAGTTAGAAGCATCCAAGAGTTTTACTAAAGACTTCTTAGCGCGTCACAATATTCCAACCGCTGATTATCAAGTCTTTACCGATGTAGCTCCTGCCTTAGCTTATATTAAAGAACAAGGTGCCCCTATTGTTATAAAAGCCGATGGTTTGGCTGCGGGTAAAGGCGTTATAGTTGCCATGACTGAACAACAAGCAAATAATGCGGTTGAAGATATGTTGTCGGGCAATGCCTTTGGTGATGCCGGAAGTCGTGTTGTTATTGAAGAGTTTATGACCGGCGAAGAAGCCAGCTTTATTGTGATGGTCGATGGCGAAAATATCTTACCGTTAGCCACATCACAAGATCATAAAGCCCGTGATAATGGTGATTTAGGACCAAATACTGGCGGTATGGGTGCTTATTCACCAGCCCCTGTTGTCACACCAGAAATACACAATCGTATTATGGCTGAAGTCATTGAGCCAACAGTAAAAGGCATGGCCGCAGATGGCCGCCCATATACGGGTTTCCTATATGCAGGTTTAATGATTGATGACAGTGGTACGCCGCGTGTTGTCGAATATAACTGTCGTTTTGGTGATCCAGAAACACAACCTATAATGATGCGTTTGCAGTCTGATTTAGTGACATTATGTGAAGCGGCATTAGATGGCAAGTTAGATACTGTTGATGTCCAGTGGGACCCGCGGGCCGCAGTAGGTGTCGTTTTAGCAGCTGGTGGCTATCCTGAAAGTTATAAAAAAGGCGATGTTATCAATGGCCTTGATATTGCTGATGGTAAGGATGCAAAAGTATTTCATGCCGGTACTGCATCCAAAGACGGTAAGATTGTAACGGCTGGCGGCCGTGTTTTATGTGCCACCGCATTAGGCCAAACAGTTGCCGAAGCACAAAGCTTGGCGTATAAAACAGTAGATAAGATCAATTGGCAAAATATGTTCCATCGCGATGATATCGCCTATCGCGCTATCGAAAGAGAACAAGCCAAATAATTAAACAAGAGGTAAGGACATGTCTGTAGCTCATCCTATTATTGCTGTCACTGGTTCATCTGGTGCAGGAACATCAACCGTTAAACATGCGTTTGAAGATATATTCCGACGCGGCGGTATCAAGCCAGTTGTTGTTGAGGGTGATAGCTTTCATAAATACGATCGTGTGGGTATGCGTGAGGCGGTTAAGCAAGCCCAAGAGCGTGATGAAATACTGACTCATTTTGGTCCTGAAGGTAATTGTCTCGATGGTTTAGAGAGCTTATTCCAGAATTATTCTGAAACAGGAAAAGGCGAAAGACGCTTTTATATTCATAGCGATGCTGAAGGTATTCCATTCAATCAACCTGCGGGCACATTTACCCCGTGGGAAGAAATTGATGGCGATAATGATTTATTGTTTTATGAAGGACTTCACGGCGGGATCGTGACCGATGAGGTCAATATCGCGCAATTTGTCGACTTATTGATTGGTGTTGTTCCGGTTATTAACTTGGAATGGATCCAAAAAATTAAGCGTGATTGTACAAACCGTGGTTATTCATCTGAAGCTGTTGTCGATATTATTCTAAAGCGTTTACCGGACTATATTAACCACATTACACCGCAATTTTCACGTACACATATCAATTTCCAGCGTGTACCGTTAATTGATACATCAAACCCATTTGTTATGCGTGAAATCCCTTCGCCAGATGAAAGTTTGATTGTTATTCGCTTTAAAGAACCTAAACAAGCCGATTTCCCATATTACTTAAGCATGTTAAAAGATTCATTTATGTCACGCCCTAACAACTTGGTTGTTCCGGCTGTGAAAATGGGCTTAGCAATGGAAATCATTTTGACACCATTCATTGAAGAAATGATGATCAAAAAACGTCAACGCGGTTAGGTCTAGGCTTTAACTATTACTCAAAATAAAATACCGCTCAATTTTTAGCGGTATTTTTTTGGAAACAAACTAACATTATGTCCTCTTGGAAATTAAGACAAGCAATATCAACACTCAATAATGGTGGCGTTATCGCCTATCCAACTGAAGCTATTTATGGCTTGGGTTGTGATCCGTGGAATGTTGAAGCCGTACAACATTTGTTAGATATTAAGCAGCGCCCTTGGCATAAAGGCTTGATCCTAATCGCTGCAGATTTTAATCAACTGCAAGATTTTATCGCGCCTGTTTCAGGGGAAGTATTAGAGCAACTTGAAGCCACGTGGCCGGGACCAACAACGTGGTTATTGCCCGCAGCTCCCAATACGCCATTTTATTTATCAGGTGCTCACAGTACAATTGCCGTTCGCGTTACAGCACATAAACAAACAGCCGACTTATGTCGTGAATTTGGTGGGGCAATTATCTCTACCAGCGCGAACCTAACGGGTCGTCGCCCAGCCAAAACATCACATCAAGTACGCTGGCAATTGCCCGAGTTGGATTATGTCTTATCCGGCTCATGCTCAGGTTCGAACCAACCTTCAACGATTAAAAATGCGAAAACGGGCGCAATAATTCGATGAGTACTATCGATATTAATGCCATTCGTACTTATTTTTTAGATTTGCAAGATCGTATTTGCAATGAGCTGGAAACAGTTGACGGTAAAACACAATTTATTGAAGATGAATGGCAACGTGAAGGTGCTAATGGTGGCGGTGGTCGAACTCGTGTTTTAACCGATGGTGCTATTTTTGAACAAGCTGGCGTTAACTTTTCACATGTTACCGGTGATAGTTTGCCTGCTTCAGCAACAGCAAGTCGCCCTGAATTAGCAGGTCGTAGCTTTGAAGCGCTGGGCGTGTCACTGGTTATTCACCCTCATAATCCACACATTCCTACCTCTCATGCTAATGTTCGCTTTTTTGTTGCCGAAAAAGAAGGTGAAGATCCTATTTGGTGGTTTGGTGGCGGCTATGATTTAACACCGTATTATGGTGTTGAAGAAGATGTTATTCACTGGCATGAAACAGCAAAGAAAGCCTGCGATCCCTTTGGCGACGATGTTTATGCTCACTATAAGAAGTGGTGTGATGACTATTTCTATTTAAAACACCGTGACGAACCTCGTGGTGTCGGTGGCTTATTCTTTGATGATCTCAATGATGGTGGGTTTGAACATTGTTTTGCATTGATGAAAAGTGTCGGTGATAGCTATACTCAGGCCTACATTCCCATTGTGGAAAAACGAAAAGAAACGCATTATGGTGAACACGAACGTGACTTCCAGTTGTATCGACGAGGTCGTTATGTGGAGTTTAATTTAGTGTATGACCGTGGTACCTTATTCGGCTTGCAATCAGGTGGGCGAACCGAATCAATATTAATGTCACTACCACCTCTGGTAAAATGGCGATATAACTGGCAACCAGAAATAGGAAGCCCAGAAGAACAGTTATATCAAACCTTTCTTAAACCGCAAGATTGGTTAAATTTAGAAAATTAGTCGGTTCTTTTAATTTCATAACGAGTCGCAATTTAAACGCACTCATAATCGTAACATTAGGAAATATTAAACATGTCAAATGAAAGATTCAACGGAACAATCAAATATTGGAATGCTAGAAAAGGTTTCGGCTTTATTTCACCTGAAGCAGAAACCGGTGACGAAGAAAAACAGGTTTTTGTTCACATTAAAGCCTTTGCAACTCGCACAACCAAGCCAACAATTGGTCAAACTGTTAACTATGTTATCTCAACAGATGATCAAGGCCGAACTCGTGCCGAAGACGTGATCAAAACAGATGAAGAAACAGCACCAAAAGCAACAAGTAGTGAAGAACAATCATCTGTGAAAAAACTTGTAATTACTCTTATTGTTATCAGTGCTGCAATCCTTGCTTATAGCTACCTAACTTAAGAATCAGACGCTAATGACGCTAATTGATCCGCTTGATATTCATTAATAAGCGGTTCAATTACTTGTTCGAGATCACCGGACATAATCTCTGCCAATTTATATAGGGTAAGGTTAATTCGGTGATCTGTCATTCGCCCTTGTGGGTAGTTGTACGTACGAATACGCTCACTCCGATCACCACTTCCCACTTGTAGCTTACGATTCTCCGCTTGCTCCGAATCAATTTTATCCTGTTTTTCAGCCATAATACGTGACTGAAGAACCGACATCGCTTGCGCTCTGTTTTTATGCTGCGAACGCTGATCCTGACACTCAACCACAATACCTGTTGGTAAATGCGTAATTCGAATCGCAGAGTCTGTTTTATTCACATGCTGACCACCGGCACCCGATGCTCGGAATGTATCAACACGTAGATCAGATGGATTAATATTAATTTGATCGACTTCATCCGCTTCAGGCATGATAGCAACCGTACATGCTGACGTATGAATACGGCCTTGTGATTCCGTTTCTGGCACACGTTGCACTCGATGACCACCTGCTTCAAACTTTAAGCGTGAATATGCACCTTCACCAACGATCTTAATAATGACCTCTTTATAGCCACCATGTTCACTTTCTTGTGTATTGATAAGCTCTACCTGCCAACGGCGTGATTCTGCATAGCGGGTATACATTCGGTATAGATCGCCAGCAAATAAAGCAGCTTCATCACCACCTGTTCCCGCACGAACCTCCAAGAAAACATTACGTTGATCGTTCGGATCTTTCGGTAATAGTAATTTTTGCAATGTAAGCTCAAGAGCTTGCTCTTCTTTTTTAGCCTCGGCGAGCTCTTCCTTTGCCATTTCCTGAATTTCTTTGTCATTTTCTTTCAGCATTTCTTTCGCATCATCGATAGCTACTAAGCTACTTTTATAAGCGGTGAAGCTGTTAACTACAGGTTCTAATTGTGCATATTCTTGCGATAATGCACGAAACTTGTTTTGGTCTGCCATTGTTTCAGGTTCGGCTAATAAGCCTGCAATTTCTTCATGACGTTCAATTACGCTTTCAAGCTTATTTTTTATTGAATCTTTCACTATTATTCCTTGATGTTGAAGAGCTTACGCGCCGCTTCAATCAAATTATTCTCAGTATTAAAGCCCGATTGGCGTAACTGCCGGCTTGGCTCATGTAGTAATTTTTTAGTTAATGTTCGAGCAAGATCAGTCATAACATCTTGAGGATCTAAACCCTGTTCCAATTGTTTTTTTGCTTTATCTAGTAAGTATTCACTTTCTAGTTCTGCTCTTTCACGTATACCTCTAATAACAGGTACTGCATCTTGCGTTCGTAGCCAAGCCATAAAGTTTTCGATCTGACTATCAATAATATCTTCTGCTTGCAGTGCGGCTTCGCGACGTGATTGTAAGTTTTCATCAATGATTTCATGCAAGTCATCAACACAATAAAGATACACATCTTCTAGGTCACCTACTTCAGGCTCAATATCTCGTGGCACAGCAATATCAACCATAAACATCGGGCGGCGTTTCCGCTCTTTTAATGCACGCTCAACCGCGCCTTTACCTAAAATAGGCAATTGACTGGCAGTAGAACTAATCAAAATATCGGCTTCTGCCAAATGTGCAGGAATTTCACTCAAGCTAATGGCATAACCATTGATCTGCATGGCAAGATTATGCGCTCGCTCCACAGTACGGTTAGCAATAATAATTCGACCAATGCCATTATCACTCAGGTGCCGAGCAGCAAGCTCAATCGTTTCACCTGCACCGATCAATAAAGCCGTGGAATCCGCTAAATTACTGAATATCTGTTTTGCCAAATTAACCGCGGCAAAGGCAACAGAAACAGGACTATTTCCAATTGCAGTATCGGTACGCACTTGTTTTGCCACGGTGAAAGCATGCTGAAATAAACGACCAAGTGATTTACCTAATGTCTTGGTGTTTAATGCATGACTATAAGCGGTTTTTATTTGACCTAAGATTTGCGGCTCACCCAATACCATTGAATCAAGGCCACATGCCACTCGTAATAAGTGTCGAATAGCATCATTATCTTTATGTTGATAAAGGTATTCGTTTAATGAATCAGCTGTTTGGTTGTGAAATTGATGTAACCATTCTTTAACAATATGGTCACGCTTATCACTTAAGTAACAATATATTTCTGTCCGGTTACAGGTCGATACAATCACCGCTTCCAACACATTTTCTTGTTGTTTGAGTGATTCTAAAGCGGCAGGCAATAGCGCATCATTAAACGCAATATTTTCGCGAATATTAATGGGCGCTGTATTGTGGTTAATGCCGTAGGTGACAAATTGCATAGTTTTTGATGATAAGTCGTGGTTAAATGCTGGTAAACTAATGTTCAGTTCATTGAATTATTCCGCTATTCTATCAAAATCAGTCAGTCAGGTCGTTTTATTATGGATTTATTGCAATTGCACTGGAAAAAATGGGTGCATTTATCACAACGAAGTCTGGTATTAAGTCTTCCATTATTACTAATCTCATGTAGCTCAGCACCCATCCAGACTGAAACAATAGACACTATAGAGCCTGTCATTTCGGACAGTATCGAAGAGGAAGTTGTTGTTGAAGACCTTCCCTTAACGTCAGAGCTGATCTATTACATTCTCATGGCTGAAATTGCTGGACAGCGCGGAGAAATGGAGGTTGCAGTTGAACTTTATCACCGAGCATCCACATTAGAAGAATCAGCCTCTGTTGCTGGCCGTTCGGCACAAGTAGCTATTTATACTCGTAATCAAAAACGTATTAATCGCGCTTTAGAACGTTGGATTGACGTTGATCCAAGTGATGCTGACATCTATATCATGCAAGCACCTTTTCTCATGTTGGAAGGTGATTTTGATACCTTAATAAAAACACTCAATACTGCATTAAACTTAACACCTGAAAAGTCACGTGATTATTTAAGCCGCATTGCTGACAACTTAACCGAAACAGCAAAGGCAGAGCAAGCGCTATCAACAATACAAGGGCTTGATGGTTATGCAAGTAATAACCCTGAAGTTCTTTTTACTTATGCGCGCTTAGCCGCATTTTATAAGCAGTATAAAGCCGCTTTACCCGCCATTAACGAAGTATTAAAACAGCAAACTAATCGTGAAGATGCCATTGTGCTTAAGGCTGATATCTTACAACGACTTCATAGAGGTGATGAAGCCATCGCCTTGCTGAAACAAATAGCCTCTTCCGAAACCGCTAATGAAGATTTACGCTTTGCCTATGCCAAACTCTTGGGTGAAAATAATAAAACGATAGCCGCACAGACTATTTTTGAACAGTTATATAAAGAACATCCTGACAATGAAGAAATCATCTTTGCTTTAGGCTTATTAGCATTAGAAAAAAGAGAAGGTAAGGTCGCAAAGTCATACTTTAGTCAGTTAGTGACTTTGGGCGACCGAGGTCAACAAGCGTCTTATTTTATGGGCTTATCTGAAGAATTAAACAAAGATATTGATGCTGCATTAATTTGGTTTGCATCCGTCCCGGCTGAAAGCCAACGATTTCAATCAGCTCAATCACGCTATATTAACCTGCTTGCCGAGCAAGGGAAGTTAGAAAAAGCACGTTTACACTTAAAATTACTACGCAAAGAACAGCCAAAACGCGCCGCGGTATATTATGCGTTTGAGGCTTCTTTTCTAAGAGAGCAGAAGCAAGACAAAGCTGCTTTTGACTTATATAGTGAAGCTCTAGTGAAGTATCCCAAGGATATTGACTTGCTTTATGGCCAAGCTATGGTTGCCGAGCCATTAAATCGCTTAACTATATTAGAAGAAAACCTAAAGGCTGTTCTCGTCCAAGAGCCTGATAATTCACAAGCCCTTAATGCATTAGGTTATACCTTGGCTGACCGCACAAACCGCCATCAAGAAGCCTTAGTGCTGATCCAAAAAGCAATCGAATTAAAACCTAATGATGCCTTTTACCTAGATAGTTTAGGTTGGGTTTATTTCCGCTTAGGTGATTTAGATAAAGCGATCACGTTTTTAGAACAAGCCGTTGAGATCCAAGACGATCCTGAATTTTTGGCTCATTTAGGTGAAGTTCTGTGGGTTCAGGGTAAGCAGTCTCAAGCGAAAATAATCTGGCAAAAAGCACTAAAGAAAGATAAAGACAATCGTTTACTGCAAGAAACCATGAGTCGGTTTCGTTTATGAAGCAATTATTATTACTACTTATATTAGTACAAATAACCGCCTGCGTACCTATATGGCAACAACGTCCGGTTGCCAACCCTGAAGCCTTACAACAAACTCGCTTAATTGAATTACAACAACTTCAACAATGGCAGATTAAAGGTCGAACAGTTATCACTCAAGGTAACGAAGGCTGGAATGTCGGTTTACTATGGCAAGAATATAATGAACACTATCAAATACAGTTAAAAGGCCCTTTTTCTCAAGGCGGCGTCACACTGAATGGTAACGCTGAAAAGGCCTTACTGATAATGAATGATGGCCAAACCATAAGCTCCACCGATCCTGAACAACTGATCTATGATGTACTCAACGTACAACTACCTATTTACGCACTACGCGATTGGGTACGAGGTATTCCACATTCTAATCATAAAATAACATCTGTTAACTATGATGATGAAGGGCGTATTACACAGTTAATACAACAAGGTTGGGAAATTAACTATCTTCGCTATATCCCTTTCAAGGGACTATCCATGCCGGCAAAGATCTTTATTAAACGCCCCAATCAAAGCCTTCGCTTGATTATCACCCGCTGGAAAGAAACAAGCCTAGAACAATCTTCGGCATGGAAATTAACACCATGAACAGATGGCCATCGCCAGCAAAATTAAACCTATTTTTGCACATTACAGGTCAACGTGAAGATGGTTATCATGAATTACAAACCGTCTTTCAATTTTTAGACTATTGCGATTATTTACAGTTTGAAATAACGGATAACACTAATATTGAACTGCTAACACCCATTGATGGTGTTAATAATGACGATAATTTGATTGTACATGCCGCTAGGCTTTTGCAAAAACACACAAATATCCAGCTTGGCTGCAATATAACACTGGAAAAACACTTACCGATGGGCGGTGGCTTAGGCGGTGGAAGCTCCAATGCTGCCACAACACTGGTCGCCTTAAATCAATTATGGAATTGTCAGTTAAATAATAATGAATTAGCACAATTAGGGCTGACTTTAGGCGCAGATGTGCCTATATTTATCCATGGTTATGCTGCGTGGGCAGAAGGAATAGGAGAAAAATTAACTCCCATTTCACCTCCTGAGCCTTGGTATGTTGTCATTGTTCCTGATTGCCATGTGTCGACCGCTGAAATATTCGCATCTAATGAATTGACACGCGACTGCGGATCGATAACAATGTCGCGCTTCCTTTCGGGGGAAGGCAGAAACGTTTGTGAAGACGTAGTGTTAAAACATTACTCACCTGTCGCCAAGGTGTTTGACTGGTTAGCGAAATTCGCCAAACCAAGAATGACCGGCACAGGGGCCTGTGTATTTGCTAGCTTTAATAGTAAGTCACAAGCACAACGCATCGTAGATAGCTTGCCAGAAAAATGGCAAGGTTTTGTAGCAAAGGCTTGTAATGAGTCACCGCTAATTACGATGACTTCAAAAAGAAGTCAAAACTAACTGTTAATAATGTTAAAATAGAGTTTCATCTGTTGGGGTATCGCCAAGCGGTAAGGCACA
>DAOUSV010000156.1 GCA_030627065.1 Piscirickettsiaceae bacterium
ATTTCTTGCACATGCATAAATCGATTTTCGAACACAGTTTCAATGATCGTTGATTCGCCTTCGGCCACGCTATTTAATGCGGTGAATTGTGCCTGCATATCTGTCGGAAAAGCAGGATACGGAGCAGTTCGAATGCTCACTGCTTTCGGCCGCTTGCCATGCATATCAAGCGAGATCCAATCATCACCCACTTCAATATCAGCACCGGCTTCTTCAAGTTTCAACAAAACCGCTTCTAATTGCTTAGCATCTGTATCTTTCAGCAATACCTTCCCTGACGTGATCGCCGCAGCAACCAAATAGGTTCCGGCTTCAATTCTATCGGGTAAAATATTGTATTTTGTACTTTCTAGAGATTTAACGCCTTCAATTTCTAAGGTCGCCGTCCCTATTCCAGTAATCTTCGCACCCATAGAATTAAGGTATTCGGCTAAATCAACTACTTCAGGTTCACGAGCAGCATTCTCAATAACAGTTTTACCATCTGCCAGCGTTGCCGCCATCATCAAGTTTTCAGTACCCGTTACCGATACTTGATCCATAAAGATATGAGCACCTTTTAGACCGCCACCATCTGTCGCACGAATATAGCCATTCTCAACCTTAATATCTGCCCCCATCAGCTCTAAGCCTCGCAAATGTAGATCAACAGGACGAGAGCCAATAGCACAACCACCGGGCAATGACACATCAGCCTTACCGAACTTAGCCAGTAATGGACCTAACACCAAAATAGATGCCCGCATGGTTTTTACTAGATCATAAGGCGCTTCAGTGTCTGTAAGCGTTGTCGAGTCAATAACAACGCCTGAATGTTCATCAACCGTTATCGTCACGCCCATTCGACCTAATAACTCTAATGTTGTCGTAATATCATGTAAATGTGGCACATTACCAATACGTACAGGCCCATCGGCCAATAAAGTACCGATCAATATAGGTAGTGCCGCATTCTTAGCACCGGAAATACGTATTTCACCATTAAGGGAAATACCACCATCGATAATTAATTTATCCATGTAATCTCAATTTGTAAGGCACTCTCGACATTATCGAGGTGCTGAAGTCTTTAAAGATAAGGCGTGTAAAGCACCTTCGAAACTATCACCCAATGTGGCATACACCATTTTATGTTGCACCAATAGGGCTTTTCCTGCAAAAGAAGGACTTTCAACAATGGCATCGAAATGCTGCCCATCATCACCCAATACTTCTACTGTTGCATCAGGCAGTCCAGCTTCTATTAATTTTTTTATATCACTTGCTAGCATTATTAATCCAAGTTATTAACTATCGCTTAAAGGCAATAGGTCATCCAAGCCACTCGCATTTGCGATGGCCAATATTTGTTGAGGAATATTATAAAAAGTGATTGGTTTGCTCTCTTGCTTGGCGGTTCGCATCCAATCAATTAATAAAACAAGTCCTGCACTATCACTACGCGTTACATCCGTAAAATCAATATCCCATAATCTCATTGGTTCAAATAATGATTGTGCCTGTTCTGATATTTCAGTCACCGTTGAAAAAGTCAGCTCACCACCAATGCGAACCCTGTTCTCACTTTCATCAAAAACTAAAGAATAAGACTTACTCATACTTTCTCAGCTTCTTTTACTTTTTCATTACGTTTGGCAAGGTTCTCAATCAACTTATCCATGCCACCGTTACGGATCTTAGTTGAAAATGAAGAGCGGTAATTAGTCACTAAACTAATACCATCAATTTTCACATCATAAACTTTCCACGCATTTTCTTTGTTCAAATACATCGATAATGCCATTGGAATAGATGGACCGCCAGGTTGTAAAATCTCCATAGCGACTTTTACTTTCTTTTTACTTAAATCACCACGAAAAGGCAGGAACTTAATTTCCTCATCGGTATATTCCAGCATGGCAGTTGAATAGGTTCTAACCAATAGTAATTGAAACTCAGCTGTAAAACTTTCTCGTTGCTCAGTATCCGCTTTACGCCAGTTTTTTCCCAATGCTAATTTTGACATCTTATTAAAATCAAAATTAGGCATGATAATATCTTGAACTAAGCCATAAATTAAGCTTGAATCTTCTTCTAAGGCTGCTTTATTCTCTTTTAATGCCAGCAACATTTGATTTGTTGTCGTTTCCATTAATACTTGTGGTTCGACAGTCTTATCGGCTTCTACAACCACGTTAGCAACATCCGCTTGCACATTAATAGCAACCATAAACAGCATTAACAATATTACTATGATTTTAGTCATAGCCTGTTTAACTAACATTATTCATCACCTTCAGCTTTACTAAATAGGAACTGGCCAATCACCTGCTCTAGAACTAATGCAGGCTGAGTTAAATCTATGACATCCCCATCTTGTAAAAATTCGTCTTCCGCACCGGCTTCCAATGAAATGTATTGCTCACCCAATAAGCCTGCAGTATAAATACTCGCTGCAGTATCTGTAGGTATAAAGCTGAAATCACCATATAAATCTAAAGTGACTGTTGCGTTATATCTTTCAGAATTAAGACTAATACCAGAAACTCGACCGACACGAACACCGGCCATTGTTATTGGTGATCGCACTTTCAACCCACCAATATTTTCAAACTCAGCAACCACTTGATAGCCTGCTTTACTATCATATTCAGCAAAGTTACTCACCTTCATTGCCAATACAAAAATAGCAACGATACCTGCCGCAACGAACATACCAACAGTAATTTCCATACTCTTATTTTGAATCAAAATCTTATCCTCCAAACATCAGCGCAGTTAGAATAAAGTCTAACGCTAAAATAGCAAACGCCGAATGCACCACTGTGCGTGTCGTTGCTCGTCCAACCCCTTCCGATGTCGGGGTTGCATCATAACCTTCAAATAAAGCGATCCATGTTATTACAAAGCCAAAAACAACACTTTTAATAACACCGTTTAACACATCGCCATACCAATCTGTTTTTACCTGCATTTGCGACCAAAATGCGCCGTCATCAACACCAAGTAATCCGTGTCCAACTAAGAATCCACCGTAAATACCCACGGCACTAAATAATGCAGCCAATAATGGCATTGAAATTAAGCCGGCTAAAAATCGTGGAGCAATAACGCGTCGAATAGGATCGACCGCCATCATTTCCATACCTGATAATTGCTCGGTACTTTTCATTAAGCCAATTTCAGCTGTTAAGGATGATCCTGCTCGCCCGGCGAATAACAAAGCACTGACAACAGGGCCAAGCTCACGTACTAATGACAATGACACTAATACACCTAATGATTCTTCAGCACCAAAATCAACCAAAGTATTGTAGCCTTGCAAGCCCAACACCATGCCGACAAACAAGCCTGAAATCAAAATCAAAAATACAGATAACACACCGACTGAAAACAATTGCTGAATAACCAGTGAAAAGCGTAAAAATAATCCTGGTACACCCGCTAGAATTTGTATTAAAAACAAATGTCCGCGACCTAATCGTTCAAATGTAGCCAAACCCCAACGGCCAAGACTACGAATCATATCAATCATGCTTGCTCCTCAAGGTTTAATAAATCATATTCAAAACCTAAACCAGGATAATGAAATGGCACAGGGCCATCTGGCAAGCCTTGCATAAACTGTTGAACCCACTGTGATGATGAGCGTTTCAATTGTACGGGTTGGCCTTTTTCAATTACTTTGCCGCCAGACAAAAGATAAATATAATCTGCAATCTCAGCTGTTTCATTAACATCATGCGACACGATAATACTGGTCAATCCCATCGCATCATTCATTTTATGGATTAAATTAACCAATGTGCCCATAGAAATAGGATCTTGTCCGGTGAAAGGTTCATCGTACATAATCATCATGGGGTCAAGCGTCATTGCTCTTGCCAGTGCCACACGTCTAGCCATACCGCCTGATAATTCATTTGGCATCAAATCACGCGCACAACGCAAACCAACCGCTTGTAACTTTAATATAACTAAATCGCGGATCATGCTTTCTGACAGCTTAGTATGCTCACGTAGCGGAAAAGCCACATTATCAAATACCGTAATATCGGTTAATAATGCACCACTTTGAAACAGCATTCCCATGCGTTTACGCAATTCATA
>DAOUSV010000185.1 GCA_030627065.1 Piscirickettsiaceae bacterium
ACCGCTAGTCATTAATCGTGCGGCATTTTATGCGGCTTGTTGTGGTGTTGCATAGCTCATAAAAGGCATATCAATCACAACAAATGCCCGCTGACTGCCTCGTAACACATGGCGGCAATGATAAATCATATCGTCGACAGTCACTGGCACAGTGCTTTCATGACCTTGTACAACGGTGCCTAATGAATCACCGACTAAGATAATATCAACGCCCGCCGCATCCAATACTTTGCTAAAACTAGCATCATATGAAGTCAACATTGTGATTTTAGTTTGCGAAGCTTTCATTTCACGCAAATCAGTTAGGTTTAGTCGAGTCATTATTTTGGTTCTTTAACCGGTAACGGGTTGTAATATTGTCGTCCACTTTTAGCTGCGGCGATCTGTTCTAGCAAATTCTGATAATCAGCTTCATTATTGACCAAATCAATTTGCTCTGCATTAACAATCAATAACGGAGACTCATCATAATAATGAAAGAAGTCGGCATAACTTTCTGACAGTCGTTGTAAATAAGCACTTTCAATCCGTTGCTCATAATCAATAGCACGTTGTGTTACGCGTGATTTTAATACTGATAATGGTGCTTGCAAATAAATAACTAAATCGGGTGATCGATGCTGCATGGTTAAATTATCATAAACCATATTGTACAACGCTAACTCATCATCATCTAAGGTGATTTGAGCAAATAGCCGATCCTTTTCCACCATAAAATCGACGATCTGCAAATTATTAAACATATCATCTTGCTCAAGCTCTTTACTCAGCTTGACTCTTTGCATCAAAAAGCTAAGTTGTGTTGGCAATGCAGATTCTTTCGGATAAAGGTAGAACTTCTCTAAAAATGGATTCTGTTCTGGCTGCTCTAAAACTGTTGTGGCAGAAAAGCTTTCAGCCAGACGTTTAGCTAAATGCGTTTTTCCGACACCAATGGGGCCTTCAACAGCAATATATCGATACGGTAATGAATTCATAATAGTCTATTTTCTATTTGTTTTAAGCCATCACGTGGACACTGTTCTAATAATTGTTTCATATTTTTCAGCTTAGGAATTTCAAGATCCGAGGCTATTTCTGCTAAAGGATAAAGTACAAATGAACGTAATGCTATCCCTAGATGCGGTACTTGTAAACGTTCGTCATCAATCACTTCTTGCCCATATACTAGCAAATCTAAATCAAGTGTACGCTCACCCCAGTGCCGGTTGCGAATACGCCCCTGTTGCTGTTCAACTGCTTGTAACTGGTCTAATAATTCATGTGCCGACAAAGTGGTTGTTAACTCGGCAACAGCATTAATATAATCAGGTTGATCTTGCGGCCCCATTGGAGGGCTTGCATATAAAGATGAACAAGCAATCACTGATAGTGTTTCTAAGTCACTTAATGCTGCAAGAGCAGATTTTACCTGAGTAACTGGATCACCTAAATTGCTACCCAAGCCAATATAAATACCCTTCATTATTCACTCTTTGCCACAGATTTCTTCTTACGACGGCGAGGTTTACGTTTTGCGCCAGCCGTACCTGGTGCTATATTCTTCACCATTTTCAACTGTTCAGGTTCATCGGCAAACTGAAACGTTGTCCACCAGTCAGCTAATTCAGTTAAAGGCTCGCCTGATTCGGCACGTAATAATAAAAAGTCATAACCCGCTCTAAACTTAGGATGAGTTAATAATCTAAATGCTTTTTTACCAAAACGTTGTTCTAGTCGTATTTGCAACGTCCAAATATCTTTGGTCACTAAGGTAAATCGCTTTGGTACTGCTACACGTCGTACTTGCTCGGATATAACTTCCATAGCCGCACGTTGTAATGCTGGAATTATTGGGATATTACTTGCTATATTCTCTTGCCAACGCTGTCTAACAGGCTCCCAAAGTAATGCCGCAAACAAAAATGCAGGTGTAACAGGCTTACCTTCATCGATACGTTTATCGGTATTTTCTAAGGCTTTGGTTAATAACGTACGTGGATAATGATCTTTTTCTGTATGTAATATTTCAGCGGTTTGAGGGAATAGATGCTCAAACACGCCGTAATGCGCTAATAACTCATGAGTCACAGCAGCATTACCACTTAAATAAAGCTTCAATACTTCATCGAATAATCGTGCAGCAGGAATATCAGCTAATAAATTCGCATATTGAGGAATTAACTTTTCTGTTTGCTCATCTAAACGCAAACCTAATTTGCCGACAAAGCGAATAGCACGCAATATCCGTACTGGATCTTCACGATAACGTGTTTCAACATCACCGATAAGACGAATTTTACCCGCCTCTAAATCAGCAATGCCGCCGGTGTAATCAATGATCGAAAAGTCACGAATATTGTAGTAAAGGGCATTAACCGTAAAGTCACGTCGCCATGCATCTTGCTCCAATGTGCCGAACACATTGTCTTGCATAATGCGACCTTGACCATCGACATGTTGGTCAATTTCAGGCGGCGCTCTAAATGTAGCAACCTCTATAATCTCACGACCATATCGCACATGAACTAATTTAAAGCGACGACCAATTAACTGGCTGCGACGAAATACCTTATGAACTTGTTCCGGTGATGCATTGGTGGTGACATCGAAATCTTTTGGCTCATGGCCCAATAATAAGTCACGGACACAACCCCCAACCAAATACGCATCATAACCAGCATCTTTCAAGCCATATAAGACTTTTAACGCAGCAGAGCTTATTTGCTTGCGTGAAATAGTATGATCAGGCCGAGATATAACAAGAGGTTCAGATGTTTTCGTGACGTCAGGACGTGATGACTGAGACTTTCGTTTTCGAAGTCGATTAAAGATTTTATTAAGGGATATCATTGGCGTATATGATACCACGCTTTATGAAGGTATAAATTAACTTCGTAGGTCAGAATTCATTCCGACACGGGCAGTAATCAAAGGTCAGATGTTTGGACTTCCCAGATTTTGCTAGACACTTTTAACAGTTACAATGTAACTACAACTAGAGGTGTTTATGAGCAAAGGAAAACGGTATACCCAAGAATTTAAGGTTGAGGCTGTCA
>DAOUSV010000157.1 GCA_030627065.1 Piscirickettsiaceae bacterium
AGTCTAAGCCCAAAAACGGTAGGTACTCACCATACGAATATTAAGCAAAAACTAGATGTATCTAACGCTGCTGAGATTGCCCGGTTAGCAATAAGAAGTGGTTTGATAGAAGCATAAAGTAAGGATAAGGAAAATCCTGAGTTAAGTCGGGGTTTTTCCTCTAACCACATCAAATTTGTCTGCGTATAGTGTGATCCAACGTTAGCGGAAAGGCCCGACTAACTTTTTATAAAAAACTATAGGAAGAATGATTATGTGGACTAAACCAGAATATTCAGATATGCGTTTCGGCTTTGAAGTAACAATGTACATCTGCAACCGATAATAAACTCTCCAAAGTTTAAAAGCCCTGATATTGAAAAATATCAGGGCTTTTTTTTGCCCAAATTTTAAGAGTTTTAAAATAAGGAAAATCCTGATTAGCTAGGCGGTTATTCCTGACGTAAGCTGTGCAAGTCGGGTGTAACATAGCTTCCGCTGTTGTGAGAAAGTTCAAACAGCATTTTTTTAATAATTAATAAAGAGAGAAAATATTATGTGGACTACGCCAGAATATTCAGATATGCGTTTCGGTTTTGAAGTAACAATGTACATCTGTAACCGTTAATATCGGTTTTTGATGAGTGCTCGGGGCTTATTGCTCCGAGCATTTTCATTGTTAAATTAAATGATTTTGTAGCCAATTTTATTTGATTTAATCGTGATTTAATAGGATTTAATACTTTATGTTTATACATGTTTTAGGCTCTGGTGCTGGTGGTGGTTTTCCTCAATGGAACTGTAATTGTGAAAACTGTAAAGGTGTACGTGATGGCACCGTCAAGGCTGCACGTCGCACACAATCCTCTATTGCAGTGAGTGCTAATGGCACTGATTGGATTTTATTTAATGCATCGCCGGATATTAAAAAACAAATGGATGATTTCCCTGCAATCCAGCCTTGTCGTGCGGTGCGTGATACGGCTATTTCAGCGATTGTAATTACAGATGCTCAAATTGATCATGTAACTGGTTTATTAACCTTGCGTGAGCATATTGCCCCTTGGGAAATTTATACCACGGAAGCAGTGAAACAGGATCTCACTACAGGTTTCCCAGTTTTTAATATTTTAGGACATTTCCGTGGTATCAATCATCATGAGATTGCGACAGATCAATCAGTCTTTACCATTCCCTCTGCCGAAGGGTTAGAGTTTACAGCCGTACCGCTATTGAGTGAAGCGCCACCGTATTCACCTCATCGTGGTAATACCGTTCCGGGTGACAATATCGGTATGAATATTAAAGACACACGGACAGGTAAGAGTTTGTTTTATGCGCCTGGTTTGGGTGTGGCAGAAGATCATGTATTAGAATATATGCGAAATGCAGATTGTATTCTAATCGATGGCACAGTGTGGACCGATGATGAGATGTCTAAAGAAGGTATCAGCGATAAACGTGCCAGCGAAATGGGCCATTTAGATCAATCAAGTGATGGCGGCATTATGAGCATCCTAAATTCGATGGAAAAACCACGAAAAATATTGATCCATATTAATAATACCAACCCGATATTAAATGAAGAATCACCACAACGCGCCATTCTTAATAAAGCAGATATTGAACTTGCTTATGATGGTTTAGATATCGAATTATAATTTTAGAATATGCTAGTCATTTCACGAGAAGCATGTGGAAATGATAATGATTTACTCACTGTTTTTTATTAAAACTTGTAGTTAAGAACAGTATATTTCGAAGGAAATAACATGTCAGATGAATTAACACCTTGGTCTAGAGAAGAATTTGAACAAGTATTACGTGATAAAGAGGAGCTTTATCATATTCGCCATCCTTTGCATGTCAAAATGCATTCAGGTGAAATGACGAAAGAGCAAATACAAGGTTGGGTCGCCAATCGATTTTATTATCAAACCGCTATCCCTGTTAAAGATGCAGCCATTATGGCAAATTGTCCTGAGCGTGATGTGAGAAAACATTGGGTGCAACGCATCTTAGATCATGACGGTTACGAAGGTGATGTGGGTGGGATCGAAGCGTGGCTACAACTGGGCGAGTCAGTTGGTTTGACACGTGAAGAGCTGTGGTCAGAAGAACATGTTTTACCAGGTGTTCGCTTTGCTGTTGATGCGTATGTGAACTTTGCTCGTCAAGCACCATGGCAGGAAGGTGCGAGTTCATCGCTAACAGAAATGTTTGCACCAAAAATCCATCAAGATCGTTTGGATAAATGGCCTGATATGTATCCTTGGATTGATGAAAAAGGCTACCGTTATTTCCGTAAGCGTTTAACGGAAGCACGTCGTGATGTGCAACATGGTTTAGAAATTACATTGGATTACTATAAAACACGTGCACAACAACAGCGTGCGGTTGACCTTTTACAGTTCAAATTAGATATACTTTGGACAATGTGCGATGCAATGTGGATGGCGTATATCGAAAAACGCCCTCCGTATACCTTTGATCTTGAGGTTCAAAAATGAGTGAACGTGTCTTTAATGATGATACTGTGCCGAGATTGGCGCAGGGTTATCGTTTTCAGTGGGAACCAGCCCAAAACTGTAATGTATTACTTTACCCAGAAGGGATGGTAAAACTTAACGGTGGTGCAGGTGAAATATTGAAGATAATTAGTGAAAAGCAACAAACGGTTGCTGAACATATTGTTGAATTATCTGCCGCTTTTGATGGTGCAGATTTAGCCAAAGATGTGTATCTGTTTTTAGACGAGGCATATAATAATGACTGGCTCAGAAAATAATACCACTCCAGAGCGAGCGCAAGGCAGCATCGGAAGTTCAATCGGTAAAGTCGGAGATCAGATCCGTCAACCTTTGTGGCTGCTGGCTGAGTTAACTTATTCTTGCCCATTACAATGTCCATATTGTTCTAATCCGATGGACTTTGCCAAGGTTAAAAAAGAATTAACGACCGAAGAATGGATTGATGTCTTCAAACAAGCCCGTGCAATGGGTGCTACCCAGTTAGGACTGTCAGGTGGAGAACCATTAACACGACCTGATTTAGTTGAATTAATTACAGCTGCACGTGATTTAGGGTTTTATACCAATCTGATTACGTCAGGTATTGGTATGGATGCTGATAAAGTTGCTGAGTTTAAAGCGGCTGGATTGGATCATATTCAAGTGAGTTTCCAAGCAAGTTCAGAAGATTTGAATAATCTAATTGCTGGAACAGATGCCTTTAAGCATAAGATTGAAATGGCAAAAGCGGTTAAAGCCAATGATTATCCGATGGTGTTGTGTTTTGTAACCCATCGTCAGAACATTGACCAAGTTGATGAAATCTTAGATTTATGTATCGAGTTAGAAGCGGATTATGTTGAACTGGCGACAACCCAGTACTACGGTTGGGCTATGCATAACCGTGATCAATTGATGCCGATGAAAGAGCAGTTAGTGCGTGCTGAGGCTACGGCTCATCGTTATCAGGAAGAGCAAAAAGGTAAGATGAAAATCTACTATGTTGTGCCTGATTATTATGAAGAGCGTCCAAAAGCCTGTATGAATGGTTGGGGCAATATCTTCCTAACTATTACACCAGATGGTACGGCATTACCTTGTCATGCTGCACGTGAATTGCCAGGTATGAAATTACCGAATGTGAAAGAAATGAGCGTGGATGAAATTTGGAATGGTTCAGATGATTTCAATAAATACCGTGGTTTTGATTGGATGACAGAGCCTTGTCGCTCTTGTGATGAAAAAGAAAAAGACTTTGGTGGCTGTCGTTGCCAGGCCTTTATGCTAACTGGGGATGCGGCTAATACCGATCCTGTTTGTAGTAAATCACCACATCATAATGTGATTGAAGAAGCAATTGAAGCGGGTATAGCAGAAGCTGCTAAACCGGTTATCAAGCAAAAACCATTAGTGTTCCGTAACCCTAAAAACTCGAAGAAGATTAGTGGAAAGTAATACTAAGCTAGCAATAAAAACCCAAAGCCTGACTAAGCAATATGGTCAGGCTTTGGCCGTTAATAAGCTTAATTTAGCGATTGAAGCCGGGCAGTTTTATGGTCTCTTAGGGCCGAATGGAGCAGGTAAAAGCACTACAAT
>DAOUSV010000109.1 GCA_030627065.1 Piscirickettsiaceae bacterium
ACTCCATCATACTTGGAAGCCAAAGTGCAACTTCTGGAAAACTAATCAATATCCCCAATACCACCACTTGAATAACAATGAAGGGTATTACACCACGATAAATAGTGGTGAGTTCAAGTGTGGGCGCACTGGCTTTTAGATAGAACAATGAAAAGCCAAACGGTGGGGTTAGGAATGAAGTTTGTAAATTAAGTGCAATTAACAAGGCAAACCATAAAGGATCTAGTCCCATGTGAATGGCTATTGGGGCAATGATCGGCACAACGATAAAGCAGATTTCGATAAAGTCTAGGAAGAAGCCTAAAACAAAAATAAGCAACATACTGATGATTAGGAATGTCCATTTTCCACCGGGTAGGCTGTTGAAGATGTCGAAAATTAAATCATCGCCACCCATGCCAACAAATACTAGACCAAAGGCGGTAGCGCCGATTAGAATTAAGAACACCATGCTGGTGAGGCGAGTAGTTTGTTGAAGTGCGAGGCTTAAATTATCAAGATTTAATCTGCCATGAAGAAGAGCTAGGATCATAGCTCCTAATGCACCGACTGCCGCGGATTCGGTAGGAGAAGCGATACCGAAGAAGATAGAACCTAAGACTGCAAGTACCAAAGCTAAAGGTGGTAATAGACCTTTAATGACTTTTAATGCGAGGTGTTCATCATCTTCTGGATTAGCTTCAATAGCAGGGGCTAATTCAGGGTGTCGCCAAGCAATAAAGCCAATATAGGCCATATAAGAGAACACCAGCATCATCCCTGGAACAGCAGCGGCAATGAAGAGTTGACCAACAGGTACGCCAATGACATCACCTAATAAGATGAGGATGATACTCGGTGGAATGATTTGACCTAAAGTGCCTGATGCAGCGATTGTGCCACTGGCTAATGTTGGTGCATAACCATGCTTTAACATGGCGGGAAGGGCTATAACTGCCATAGTGACAACAGACGCACCTACAACACCCGTAGTAGCTGCTAATAATGCACCAACAGCAACAACAGATATCGCTAAACCACCGCGAATACGGCCAAACAAACGTCCCATGGTTTCTAATAACTCTTCTGCAATGCCAGATTTTTCTAGTATCACGCCCATAAAGACAAACAGCGGCACTGCCAGCAAAGTGAAATTGGTCATAATGCCCCAAATTCGTAGCGGCAATAAGTTGAAGAAATCTAAACCAAGAAAAATACTACCAAACCCCAGAGCAACAGCACCAAGGGTAAAGGCAACGGGAAAGCCTGCCAATAATAAAACAAATAAGGCGGCAAACATGATCAAAGCCCAAACTTCCATTATTTGACCTCCGTCTGATTGCTCAGAAATAGCACATTGCTTAATAAGTTAGCCATACCTTGTAAAACAAGTAGGCCAAAGGCCACGAGTAAACTACCTTTAAGCAGGTAACGATAGGGTAAGCCACCAGGATCGGGCGAGCCTTCATTATAATAAAAAGCATTTTCGACAAAAGGCCAACTGGTTGTGAGTGCTAATATACAAAACGGAAATAAGAAAAACAACGTCCCTAAAATATTAACCCAAGCCCGTTTTTTATCAGACATAAAGCGGCTTTGATAAACAATATCAACTCGAACGTGTTCATCATGTTTTAAGGTGTAGGCCGAGCCGAGTAAGAAGATAAGGGCAAATAAATGCCATTCTAATTCTTGTAATGCCACTGAACCTTGTTGAAATAAATAACGCATAGCAACGTCATAACAGATTAGTAATACCAAGGCTAAGACTAGCCATGCCGCCATACGACCAACCCACTCTGTTAATGACTCAATCAACGCAATTATTAAGGGAAATGATTTCATAAGTAGTTTTATTGTTGTATTTCACGAATTTATGAGAATAATAGAATAAATTTTGGATGTAAATATATTCTAAATCTAATTTTGAGGTGTATTCATGATACAGTCTCTTTCACTACCGTGAATATATAAATCAAAGGTAAAAGTTATGGCTGAGCAAGAGCAAATAAAACAAAATTTACAAAATCCAAATCAATGGCTTCGAATCCTTTATATGTTTTTATTTTGGATCGCCTTATATTTCACTATGATGGTTACTGGTGTCGTTATTATTATTCAGGTTTTCTTTGCATTAATCACGGGTAAAGATAATAAGAATTTACGACAATTCGCGGCGAATTTAACGATATATATCAATCAAATTCTGTTGTTTTTAACTTACAATGAAAATCGCAAACCGTTTCCTTTCGCAGCATGGGGTGAAATAGAAGCAGAAGAACCAGCGGAGATAAAAACGGAAGCTCATGTAGATGAACATGAAGCAATTATTGATGTTGAAGTAGAAGATGATAAGCCTGCTAGTTAAATTATGATTTTAGTTATTTCACCTGCGAAAACGCTTGATTTTGATTCAAAGCCTGTAACTGATTGTTATAGTCAGCCACGATACCTTGAGCAATCAGCATTATTAATAGAAGAGTTACAGAGATATTCAGTTGCTGATATTGCATCATTGATGAAGCTTAGTGATAAATTAGCAGGATTAAACTTTGCTCGATTTTCATCGTGGCAACCGCCTTTTGATATGGGGAATGCGAAACAGGCGTTATTGGCTTTTAAAGGTGAAGTTTATACTGGATTAGATGCCGATACTTTGGATGAAAAAGGTTTTGAATTTGCTCAACAGAATTTACGAATATTGTCAGGGCTGTATGGCGTGTTAAAACCGTTGGATTTAATTCAAGCCTATCGGTTGGAAATGAGTACAAAGCTGAAAAATAGTCGAGGCAAAGATTTATATCAGTTTTGGGGTGAACAACTAAGAAGCTCACTTGAATCCGAGTTGAATGACGATGATAATATACTCATAAATTTAGCCTCTAATGAATACTTCAAGGCTGTACAAGCTAAGCAACTTAATGCCAGAATCATCACACCGACGTTTAAAGATCTAAAAAATGGGCAATATAAGATTATTAGCTTTTATGCCAAAAAAGCACGAGGATTAATGAGTCGTTATATTATCGACCAGAAAATAACTGAACCCGAGCAGATAAAAGAGTTCGATACCGACGGCTATCGCTTTAGCCCAGACATGTCACAAGGCGATGACTGGGTGTTTATTCGCGATCCTAGCTAACAGGCTCTTCAACGTTTTCTTGTTGGCTAAAACTATCAATAAAGGCTTGTAGTTTTTCTTGAACTAAATCGTAAGTCGAATCAATGTTAGTAGCAATATCACCTTCTAGAACACTGAGGCCGCTTAAAATATCACGCGCTTCACCAAAGCCAGTATCAATGCCACCACTGATAACATCAATGAATTTTGTTAGGGCTTCTTCTTCGCTCAGATTAGGGTTCTGTTCTTTATAGGAATCAAAAAAAGCAGTACTTAAAGAAACGATCCTATCAGCTGTGGCATCAGGGCTAACATCTAGGCCTGAGTCATAAGTATTCTGAATGGCGTTTTCACCCATCGATGCTCTTAATGCATCATTGATGCCTTCCAAAGCTGCTTTTAATACCAAGCCTTGGGGAGAGCTTGATGCTGAACTGACATCTATTGAAGATTGAATAATAGCCGCATTAAACTCTTTTTTAGAGTCATTCCTAATCTGTGCAAGTTCAGATACTTTAATGCCCACAGGACCATTTTCTTTTTTATTGTCAGCCTTAGTGATATCCCTTACATCATGGCTAAATTGATTGGCTTTAATATGATCCATAATTAACACTCCATTAATATTGAGTTAGCAAGCTATATTCATCATATCGGCAAGCTAATGAGCAACTTTAATTTAAAATAATAACTTGAACTATTAGATCTAAGCCCCCATCTGCTCATTTAAGTTAAAAACGCCGATGGAGGCAATATTATAATGAGTGTTGATGCACATAAGGAAACGCTTGGTTTCCAAACAGAAGTTTCCCAATTATTGGATCTGATGATCCACTCTTTATATAGTAATAAAGAAATTTTCTTACGCGAATTAATTTCTAATGCAGCTGATGCATCGGATAAATTACGTTTTGAAGCTCTGTCTGATGATGCGCTTTATGAAAATGATGCTGAATTAAAGATCCGTGTTGCCTTTGATGAAGAAGCGAAAACAATCACTATTACTGATAATGGTATTGGTATGAACCGTGAAGAAGTGATTGCCAATATCGGTACAATTGCTAACTCAGGCACTAAGAAATTCTTTGACAAAATGACAGGTGATGAATCTAAGGATTCTCAACTAATAGGTCAATTTGGTGTTGGTTTCTATTCAACATTTATTGTCGCTGATAATGTCACATTAAAAACACGTCGTGCTGGATTAACTAGCGAACACGGTGTGCAATGGCAATCAGAAGGTAAAGGCGAGTTCTCAATTGAAACAATTGATATGCCACAACGTGGTACAGAAATCACATTGCACCTTCGTGAAGATCAAGATGAGTTCTTAAATAGCTGGCGTTTACGTAGCATCATTAGCAAATATTCGGATCACATCAATCTACCGATTGTAATGACTAAAGAAGCAACACCAGATGAAGATGGCAAGATTGATGAATCAGCAGAATTAGAAGATGAAACTGTCAATAAAGCCACTGCATTATGGACATTATCGAAGAGCGAAATCAGCGATGATGACTATAAAGAATTCTACAAACAAGTATCACATGACTACCAAGATCCACTAAGCTGGAGCCACAACAAAGTTGAAGGTAAAACTGAATACACGTCATTGTTATTCATCCCTTCTAAAGCACCGTTTGATTTATGGGATCGTGATTCAAGCCACGGTTTAAAACTATATGTGAAACGCGTATTCGTAATGGAAGATGCCGATCAATTGATGCCTCGTTACTTACGTTTTATTCGCGGTATTATTGATACTAACGACTTGCCGCTGAATGTGTCTCGTGAAATCTTACAAGGCAGTAAAATAATTGACAGTATTCGTGCTGCTTCAGTGAAGAAAATACTGGGTGAATTGAAAAAAATGGCCAAGAATGATGCTGATAAATATGCAGAGTTCTGGAAAGAGTTTGGTCAAGTCATCAAAGAAGGTTTTGGTGAAGACATGGCAAACAAAGATGCCATTGCCAAGTTAGTACGTTTCTCATCAACAGAAACCGGCTCAGAAGAACAAACTGTTTCTCTTGAAGACTATGTTGGTCGCATGAAAGACAAGCAAGATAAAATCTATTACATCACCGCAGAAAGCTTTGCCGCGGCGAAAAATAGCCCACATCTTGAAGTGTTCAGCAAAAAAGGTATCGAAGTTCTATTATTAGCCGATCGTGTTGATGAATGGATGACAAACTCACTAACTGAATTTGATGGTAAAGAGCTTCAATCTGTAGCAAAAGGTGATTTAGACTTAGGTGACTTGGAAGACGAAGCTGAGAAAAAAGCACAAGAAGAAACAGATAAGAACTTTGAAGACTTAGTTGAACGGGTTAAGAAAACACTAGGCGATAAAGTGAAAGATGTGCGAATTACACATCGTTTAACAGACTCTCCAGCATGTTTAGTGGCCGACTCAAATGATATGAGTGCCAACCTTGAGCGTATGCTTAAAGCGGCAGGTCAACAAATGGGTGCTGATACTAAACCAATCTTTGAATTGAACCCTGAACATCCAATGGTTGAGCGTTTGAAAGCTGAATCTGATGAGGGTCTATTTACAGATTGGTCTTCAATCTTGTTTGATCAAGCATTATTGGCAG
>DAOUSV010000197.1 GCA_030627065.1 Piscirickettsiaceae bacterium
AAATGCTTAAAACAAAAGACAGCGGCCAAATCTCATGCTTTACTGCACATCCAGGTATTACCCGTGGGGGGCATTATCATCATTCAAAAACAGAAAAGTTTTTAGTTATAAAGGGTGAGGCATTATTTAAGTTTCGCCATGTGGTAACAGGTGAATTTTACGAGCTAAAAACGAATGATAGCGAACCGATAGTTGTAGAAACCGTGCCTGGATGGACGCATGACATTACTAATATTGGTGATGATGAAATGATTGTTATGTTGTGGGCTAATGAAGTCTTTGATCGAGATTTTCCCGATACATACGCAAACGCGCTTTAAGGATTGAAATGAAGAAATTAAAAGTTGTTACCGTTGTCGGTACACGCCCTGAAATAATTCGATTATCAAGAGTGATGGCTAAACTTGATGAATATTGTGAGCATATCATTGTTCATACGGGACAGAATTATGACTATGAGTTGAATGAGATTTTTTTTACAGATTTAGCGATTCGTAAGCCGGATTATTTCTTAAATGCTGCGGGTGCATCAGGTGCTGAGACGATTGGGAATGTGATCATTGCAGTTGATAAGGTATTGGCAGAAATTCAACCCGATGCACTTTTAGTTTTAGGTGATACGAATAGTTGCATGGCTGTTTTGCCCGCTAAACGAAGAAAAATACCTACTTTTCATATGGAAGCGGGAAACCGTTGTTTTGACCAACGGGTTCCAGAGGAAATAAACCGGCGAATAGTTGATCACATGGCGGATATTAATCTTACCTATAGCTCAATTGCTCGTGACTACCTTTTAAGTGAAGGCTTACCTGCAGATATGGTGATTAAAACGGGTAGCCCAATGTGTGAGGTGCTGAGTAATTACCGAGAGGGAATAGATGCATCTGATGTATTAGAGCGTTTAGGGTTAGAAGAACGCAAGTTTTTTGTAGTGAGTGCGCACCGCGAAGAAAATATTGATTCTGATAAAAACTTTTTGAATTTAGTGGAAACACTGAATACGATTGCTGAAACGTATCAGTTACCTGTTATCGTTTCTACTCACCCACGTACCCAAAAGAGGATCGATGCACTAGGTATCGTGTTTAATTCATTGGTGAAGTTATTAAAGCCGTTGGGCTTTAAGGATTACAATAAACTTCAGATTTCGGCTAAAGCATCCTTATCTGATAGTGGCACTATCAATGAAGAATCATCTATCCTTAACTTTCCTGCATTAAATTTACGCGAAGCACATGAGCGGCCAGAAGGTATGGAAGAGGCTTCAGTTATGATGGTAGGACTTGGAGTCGAAAGAATTATGCAGGCGCTAACAATTATCGCTGACCAGCCAAGGTCTAATGATCGATTGCTGCGCCAAGTAGCAGATTATTCTATGCCAAATGTTTCTGATAAGGTACTCCGCATTATTCATAGTTACACAGATTATGTAAATCGAGTTGTCTGGAAAAAATATTAATTCATGAAAATATTGGTAGTAAGCCAGTATTTTTGGCCTGAGAATTTTCGAATTAATGACTTGTGTGCTGAATTAGCTCGTCGAGGACATGAAGTTACCGTATTAACAGGTAAACCAAATTATCCCAGTGGAAAGATATTTCCAGACTTTGATAGTAATCCTGCTGCTTTTAATCAATACCAAGGCTGTCAGATTGTTCGAGTCCCTATAGTTTATAGGGGAAAAGGAAGTTCGGTTAAATTGTCGATGAATTATGTTTCTTATTTTTTA
>DAOUSV010000147.1 GCA_030627065.1 Piscirickettsiaceae bacterium
AATCGATTCCGCAACCTCTTCCGCCGCCATTAATTCATTACGTTGCTCATAAACAGCTATTAGAATACGATGATGTTGCTAATGATCAACGTAAAGTTATTTATGAGCAACGTAATGAATTAATGGCGGCGGAAGAGGTTGCGGAATCGATTGCTTCTATGCGTCAAACAGTGATTAATGAAGCTGTTAGTGTTTATATTCCAGAAAATAGCATTGATGAGCAGTGGAATATTAGTGGTTTAGAACAGTCTTTACGTGATGATTTTTCTTTAGAATTAGAAATTAGTAAATGGCTTGAGCAAGATGAAAACTTACATGAAGAAAGCTTAAGAGAGCGTATTCTTGCAGAAGCGGAATCTGCGTGTAAAGTGAAGGAAGAGTTTACTGGCGCTGATGTTATGCGTCACTTTGAAAAAGCGATTATGTTACAAACGTTGGATCGTGCATGGAAAGAACATTTGGCTCAAATGGATCATTTACGTCAAGGTATTAACTTACGTGGTTATGCTCAGAAAGATCCAAAACAAGAGTTTAAACGTGAAGCATACCAATTATTCACCAGCATGTTGGAAAGCATTAAACATGAAATTATTTCATTAATTTCACGAGTACAAGTGCGAGCTGAAGAAGATGTGCAAGCAGTTGAAGAGCAGCGTCGTCAAACGGGTGAAGTTGAGTATCAACATGAGCAAGCTGAGAATGTGGCGGATAATAATGACAATCTACCAAGTCATCAAGAACCTGTTACACGAGATGGTAAAAAAGTGGGTCGTAATGATCCGTGTCCATGCGGCAGTGGTAAGAAGTTTAAACAATGTCACGGTGCTATTAGCTAATGCCGGTTAATTTACCGAGTCCAAAAAAAGCAGATCTATTAGCAGTTTCTGGTATTAAGTTAGGGTTAAGTAGTGCTGGTATTAAAACGGTAGGAAAAGAAGACTTAGTCTTAATTGAATTAGTAGAAGGTACTGTTACCTCTGCGGTTTATACGCAAAATGCTTTTTGTGCTGCACCAGTGATATTAGCAAAACAGCATCAGCAACAAACTAGCCCTCGCTATTTATTGATTAATTCAGGTAATGCTAATGCGGGCACTGGCGAAGAGGGTATGCAAGCGGCACAAGCCTGTTGCCAAACTGTTGCAGACTTGACTGCTTCGAGATCTAATACTGTTCTACCTTTTTCAACCGGAGTTATTGGTCAGCAATTACCTGTTGAAAAAATCCAAACGGCACTGCCTGATGCAGTAAAAAATCTTAGGAAAGACAATTGGTTTAATGCCGCTCACGCGATTATGACTACTGATATTGTTGCCAAAGCGGTATCTAAAAAAATTGAATTAGATGGCAGAGTGATCACGATTACAGGTATGGCAAAAGGCTCGGGCATGATTCGTCCTAATATGGCAACCATGTTGTCTTATATTGCAACCGATGCGGATGTTGAACAATCTGTCCTTGATGCGATATTGCACAATGCGATGGAGCAATCATTTAATCGAATTACAGTTGATGGTGATACATCAACTAACGATGCCTGTGTGTTGATGGCAACTGCTAAAGCTGGCAATGCAAGAATCAGCAATATTGATTCAGAGAGTGCTCAAAAAATAGCTGCTGTGATTGATGAAATTAGTCAGCAATTAGCTCATGCCATTGTGCGAGATGGTGAAGGTGCAACTAAGTTTATTGAGATTAATATTGAGCAAGGACATGATGATGAAGAGTGTCGTCAAGTTGCTTATACGATTGCACATTCGCCTTTAGTAAAGACTGCATTATTTGCTTCTGATCCCAATTGGGGGCGTATTTTAGCCGCAGTTGGTCGTAGTGGTATTAAAGACTTTGATTTAAGTAAAGTGGCGATCTATTTAGGCGATGTTTGTATTGTTGATGGAGGTGAACCTGCAGAAACATATTCTGAAGAGCAGGGTCAGCACGTAATGGATAAAGAGGAAATCACAATTAGAGTTGAACTAGGTCGAGGTCAAGCCCGCGATACAGTTTGGACATGTGATTTTTCTTATGATTATGTAAAAATAAACGCCGAATATAGAACCTAACCGAGCACACTCTTCTTTTATCCCTATTTCTGTATACGTGCACATTTTTCGTGAAAAAAATAAAATGATTCTGGGATGAAATCTAAACATGCTGAATGATTAGGTTCTTTTAGTTGAAAAACAGGATACACAAATGACAACAGCAAAAATCACAACGCTCAGTGAGTTCCTTTACCAAAGTGGTGCTGAATACCGTGTGTTTGATATGGGACGACGAGTTGTTAAATTATCTTCGGCTGAATTTATTGATTTTGAATTAGCTAAAAAACCGTATCCATACCCATTTCAACAAACGGCATTATTAGGTGTGGTTTTTTGGAATCCTGCCACTCCTGAGCAACACTATGTTTGGTTTTTAAAGTTCCCATTAGATGAACAGGGCTTGTTGTTACAAGTAGCACGAGATGAGTTTTTAGTCATGTTGCTAGATCGCGTTGGTGAATGCATGTTAGCCGCATCTGAAGGCAATAAGATTGAGGGGGCGTTAAAAGATAGCCCTTATACATTCAATCCTCGTGATGACAAAATGGCGGCATTTAATGCTCAAGCTACTAAAGCCTTATCCATAAAACCTTCACATTACTATGATGATGCTCTGGCATACTTTACAGGGCAAAAAGACTTAGATGAGTGGCGAGTTTTAGGACTGCAAGGTGTTGCAGATATTGCAATTAGACTTGATGAGCATAAAGATGTTTTAGGCTTAATTGAGACAATTCCCAAACTAGCTGATGAGCCTTTTCAGATCCTAAGTACTTTTTTAGAACATGCGTCACCAGATGAAAGTATCGTAGAAGTACTGGCCCAACGTCTTGATGCAGAACTACAAGAAAAAGAGCCGGATAATAATTGTATTTGTTCATGCTTGCGAGCGGTATCAAATAGTTCGGTTACAGCGTTAGTTGAGAAAATGGTATTACGGGTACTGCAACATGAATGTAGTGTAAATGTAGAAATATTAGCGATCATATCAGGGCGAATGGAACAGGTATTAAAACAAGAAGAGATTTGTCAGCACTTTGTTGAACAACTTGCTGATAATGATGCTGGCTATACAGGCTTCAGCCATTTGTTAGCTGACATTATGTATATGCCAGGAATGAGAGAATATATTATGCAGGCCTTACGTTCACCAAATCGTTCTGACAAATTATCACGATTAGTAGGACAGCTATTTTCTTAAGCAAAGAACCAATAAGCGACAGCAATGGCGGCTAGTATTCCTGCTATATCTGCAGCTAAGCCACAAGCGACTGCATGGCGAATATTCTTAATACCTACTGAACCGAAATACACGGCAAGCACGTAAAATGTTGTTTCAGTACTACCTTGCACGATGGATGATAAACGCCCGGCAAAAGAATCAGCACCGTGAACTTGCATGGTATCGATCATCATTGCTCGCGCACCGCTTCCACTAAAAGGCTTCATTAATGCCGTCGGCATAGCATCGATAAATTGATCATCCATATTAAAGCTTAAGACGATATAACGCAGTCCATCAGCAATCAAATCCAAAGCACCACTTGCTCGAAATACACCGATAGCGACCAACATGGCAACAAGATAGGGAATAATGGTGATTGCGGTTTCAAAGCCTTCCTTAGCACCATCAATAAAGGCATCGTAAGCATTTACCTTTTTGATAACCGCGCCACTAATAAATAACATCACCAAAGAAAATAGTATGACATTACTAATTAATGCTGATTGAGCCAACATATCAGCTTGAGGTAAGCTAGAAAAATAAGATAATAGTCCGAGTACAAACACAGTAAAACCGCCAAGGTAGCTCATAATGACTTTATCAAATAAGTTTATCTTTTGTACTGAAGCAACAGTTAATAAGCCGATTAACGTGGATGCATACGTCGCGATCAGGATAGGAATGAAAACATCTGTCGGATTAGCTGCGCCCATTTGAGCACGATAGGTAAATATGGTCACAGGGAATAAAGTAACGGCAGAGGTATTGATGACTAAGAACAATATTTGAGGATTACTGGCTGTGTCTTTAAATGGATTGAGCTTTTGCAACTCTTTCATCGCCTTAATACCTAACGGTGTTGCCGCATTATCCAGCCCCAAGGCATTGGCAGATATATTCATCACCATAGCACCAAGTGC
>DAOUSV010000027.1 GCA_030627065.1 Piscirickettsiaceae bacterium
ATGAGGCGGCCATTTTTACGATCCACGGATTTTGCCAGCGTGTATTGGGTGACTTTGCTTTTGAAAGTGGTCTGCGTTTTGAACTTGAATTGATAGGCGATGATCAGGTTTTACTGCAATCCATGACCGATGATTTTTGGCGGCGTGAAGTCACACTGGCAGATAAAGCCTTTGTGGCTTATTTGGTTTCCAAGCGAGAAAGTCCTGAAGGCTTATTGAAGTCTATTCGACATTTAGTTGGCAAACCTTATATACAGTGTATGCCAGTGCCAGAAATGGATGTTGCTCGTTATGCTGAGTTGGCAGAAAGTCAGTTTGAACACGTTAAAAGGCATTGGCAAGAAGAGCAAGATCAAGTTATAGCGACATTGCAAAACAAGGCATTATTAAACGGTAATAAATACCGTCAAGCCAGTGTTGAAAAGTGGTTAATTGCCTTGATGTTAATGCTGGAAAAAACAATGCCAGCAACTCTACCTGATGGCTTTGAAAAGTTCACACAGGGTGTATTAGAGTCTGCTTTAAAGAAAGGTCAAACATTACCAGAGTTAAAGTTTTGGTCTGCTTGTGAGCTACTTTTAGAGCAACATACCTTCTTGAAAAAAGGGCAGGAACTTCAACACCAAGGTTTACGACTTAGCTTATTACAGTATTTACAAAAGACAGTGCCTGAACAAAAACTACAGCAACAAGTGCAATCATATGATGATTTGTTATTGAATTTAGAACATGCTTTAAATAGTGACCGAGGTGATTGGTTGGCGGCTGAAATTCGTCAGCAATATCAAGCAGCATTGATTGATGAGTTTCAAGATACCGATCCAATTCAATATGCTAGCTTTAGCCGTATTTATGCAGAGAGTGGTTTGCCTACGTTTTTGGTTGGCGATCCCAAACAGGCTATTTATAGTTTTCGTGGTGCGGATATCTTTACTTACTTGAAGGCGAAATCTAGGGCTGAAAGCGAATATACTTTGATGACCAATTGGCGATCCCATCCTGATTTGGTTTTAGCTGTAAATACCTTATTTGACAACAGAACTGAACCGTTTATCTATCAAGATATTCCTTTTCACGCTGTTGGAGCGGCACGTGAGAACAGTGCTACTTTGATTGTTGAAGGCGTCAGTGACGAGCCGTTACAATTTATGTGGGCTGAATCAGATACTAAACCTCACTCGAAAAAAGAATTAAGTGCTATTTCTGCGACGGTGACTGCCGATGAAATTGCTCGGTTATTGAGTTTAGCTGTACAAGGAAAGGCGGCATTAATTGATGAAAAAACAAAGCAAGAGCATGCCTTAACAGGTGGTGATATTGCGGTATTAGTACGAAATCATCGGCAAGGTAGTGCAATACAGCAAGCCTTGCAGGACCGTGGCGTTAATAGTGTTCGCCAAGGCACAGATAATGTGTTTAATTCTGAAGAATCAGTGATGTTAGTACGGTTGTTATCGGCGATTGCTGAGCCTGCAAATGAAGCGCGTGTAACATCGGCCTTAGCCACGAAATTGTGGGGTTTAAATGCCCAAGAGTTATATGAGTTACAGCAAGATGAAACGCGATGGCATGCACAGTTAGATGTGTTTATTCACTTGCATCAAATATGGCAGAAATATGGATTTATGCGTGTGTTTCGAGAGTTGTTGACGACGATTTCGGCACAGCAGCGTTTATTAAGTTTGCCTAATGGCGAGCGACAACTTACTAATCTATTGCATTTATCTGAGTTAATCCAAGAACAATGTCGTCATCAAAATGAAGGAATCGAGGCGGTATTAAATTGGTTAATAAGTCATATTCAATCCATTGATTCAAATGATGAATCAGCTCAATTACGTTTAGAGAGCGATGAGCAACTGGTCAAAATAATTACTATTCACAAAAGTAAGGGCTTGGAATACCCTATCGTTTTCTGTCCGTTTTTATGGGATGTTAATTTACGCTCAGAAAAGAATGATGTACTCACTTTTCATGATGAAGATGATGATAACAATGCGTATGCTACGTTTTCAGAACCAACATTAACCGCGGTTGCTGCCAGTGTCATATTGGAAGAGCGCGCTGAAGATTTACGTCTATTATATGTTGCGTTAACGCGAGCGAGAGAACGCTGTGTGATTGTTTGGGGCGCGGCTAAATATCAACAAGGTCAACATGTCAGTGACTCTGCTTTATTCAGTTTACTTCACCCTAATTTGGATGCAGTAAATAATAGCGAGATGAAACAGGATTTGGTGACATTGGCTGAACGCTATCCGATATCTGTGAATAGTATTATTGAACAAGAATGTGTTCAATACCAAGCAAATAATCAACAGAAAAGTAGTCTTTCCGAGCGAGAATTTAAAGGCGTTATTGAGTCACCTTGGCGAATCAGTAGCTTTAGTGCATTGGCTCATGGCTATGATGCAGAATTACCAGATTATGATTCTCAAGTTAATCAGTCAGCCAATATTTCAGTTGTTAAGCCCGCTTTGGATCGGTTCTCCTTTCCACGTGGCGCACAAGCGGGAACGTGTTTACATGCTTTATTTGAAGTGTGGGATTTTTCTAGCCAAGATCCAAAGGCAATGGAAATTCTGGTGGAGAAAACCTTATTACAATATGGCTTTAATGAAAAGTGGACTGCGGTGGCTTGTCGGTGGATGAATGAGGTGTTGGCAACATCACTTAATCAATCAGGTTTAACATTAGGGCAATTAAATACGGCACAGCGTTTAGATGAGTTGGAGTTTTACTTTCCGATTAATAATTTATCGGTCAGTCGTCTTCAGCAACAATTACTACCATTATTAGCAACAAACTCACCTCTAGCTAGGGTGATAGAACGATTACGTTTCACCACAATAACAGGCTTTATGAAAGGCTTTATTGATTTGGTATTTGAGCATCAAGGTCGTTTTTATGTGGTGGATTATAAGTCGAATCATTTAGGCAATACCGCTGATAACTACCAAGATGATTCACTTGCTGATGCGATGGTGGCACACGATTATCCATTGCAATATCTTATATATAGTTTAGCCTTGCATCGATATTTACGTCTTAGATTACCTGACTATGATCCAGAACTAGATCTTGGTGGAGTCTATTATCTATTTATTAGAGGCATGCATCCTGACTGGAATCAGGCGGGTGTTTTCTATGACAAACCTGATATAGAATTGCTCGATAAGTTAGATCGTTGTCTGCAAGGTGGCGAATAATGAATGCCAATGAAAAAGCATTAAGACAGTCTGGTTTTAGCGAATTAGCCTGTCAGTTTTCACGATTTATTGCACGGTTAGATGAGTCAGATGATGATATCGTTGCAATAACTGCCGCCGTGGTGACAGATGCCGTATCACAAGGTCATGTGTGTTTGAATTTACAGCAGGTTCAATGTTATGAGCTGCTAGAGTATCCTGATATTACTTCGTGGCAACAACGTCTACGACAAAGTTCAGTGGTAGGCAAAGAGGGTGAATATGCTCCCCTTATTTTGACCGATGATGGACGCGTATATCTATATCGATATTGGTTAGATGAGCAGCATGTTGCTAATGCTATTGTTAAACGATGTCAGCCGATAGCGGTAATTAATCCACAACAATTAAAGCAAGACTTTGCGGCATGGACAAGTCAGCAAGCAGGTATTGATTGGCAAAAAGTCGCAGTATTAATGGCGTTAACACGTCAGCTTAGCGTTATTTCTGGTGGGCCAGGAACAGGTAAAACAACAATCGTTTTACGAATATTACACATGCTACACCAGCAAGATCCAAGTTTAAGCATTGCATTAACGGCACCGACGGGTAAAGCGGCGGCTAGATTACAGCAGGCGGTGATGGATAGTGATAATAAATCATTAGAAGCTAAAACCTTACACCGCTTATTGGGCATTAATGCTCATAATGAAAATGGTCGATATAACCCAAAACAACCGTTGCCCGTTGATGTGATTATTATTGATGAAGCATCAATGATTGATATTAGTTTGATGGCTAAACTCATGCAAGCCTTGCCGGATAAAGCTCGGATAATATTGCTGGGCGATAGTCAGCAGCTTTCTTCCGTTGAATCAGGAGCTGTATTAGCTAATCTATGTGATCACGGCAGTCAGTTTTCAGCACTATTTTGTCAAACAGCACAAGATATAACAGGATTATCATTAGTTGAAACTGCAGATGGAGAAAATAATCTGATGGATAGCATTGTGCTGTTACAGCATAGCTATCGTTTTGATAAAGACAGTGAAATTGCACAATTAGCCACCGCAGTTAAAGTGGGTGAAATTAACGCCGTTTATGATGTATTGAATAACGCTGATATTTGGCAACAGCAGTGTGATGATAACAGTATTCAAAAGCAAGTAATCCAAGGCTATAAAGCGTATTTTGAAGCAATAAAAACAAATCAGGATGCAGTAAGCTGTTTGCGTATTTTTGAACAATATCGCGTATTATCCGCCTTAAAACAAGGTCCTCAATCTGTTGCCAGTGTTAATGGGCTGATAGAAGCCTATTTGCAAAAACAAGGTTGGAAAACGAATCAAACGTTCTATCATGGTCGTCCTATTATGGTGGTGAAAAATAACTATCAACAACGACTCTTTAATGGGGACGTTGGCTTAGTTTTATATAATGAACAGGGTGTTTTGCAGGCATGTTTCTTAGGTGATAATAAAGTTAGATGGATACCACTAAACCGCTTGCCTGCCCATGAAATTGTATTTTCGATGACAATCCATAAGAGCCAAGGCTCTGAGTTTGATGCCGTATGTGTGCTATTAGCAGAAGAAGAAACGGCATTATTAAATCGTGAATTGCTTTATACCGCAGTGACTAGAGCCAAGAAGAAAATAAGCTTATTTAGCAGCGACATGATTTTACATAAAACGGTAACAACACAGCATCAACGAGAGACAGGATTAGCAAACTTGTTGACTGAGCAGATTTTACCATCTATTTAGTGGCAAATTAGATAGTTGTGATAGAGTCGTATTGTTTCTGCCCAACGGTCATTATTATGATTCTGGTTCTTACCCACTGTTGACATAGTTATTTTTGTTCTTTGAACATGATAATTCCCTACAAATTGTAACGAATTATTCGGATGACTTAGGAACGATTTTCTTTTTATCATCGTGATCTCCCTCCGGAATAGAAACTTAACTCTACATGTTTTTGATAAGCAGATAATATGCCAAAATAATTTAGGCAGGCACTTGTCTTGAGCTTGCTGATATTTAAACTACTTTGACGTAGAATATATACAACTAAATATGTGGAGTAGAGAATGTTAGATCCTAAAAAAATTGAAGATGTGGTTAATAGTATAAGTAGTGCATTGCCATCTGGTTTTTCAACCATGCAGGAAGATGTTGAGAAAAGTATCCGAGCTGTATTAAGTGCTACTTTTTCTAAATTAGATTTAGTGACACGAGAAGAGTTTGATGTACAAACGCAAGTGTTACATCGCTCACGTGAAAAATTAGAAGCCCTAGAGAAACGTGTCACTGAATTAGAAATAAGCAATAAAGAGAGTTAATAGAGAATGTCTGAATTTAATAATGTAACAATCACCCGTGAAGCGAATGTCTATTTCGATGGTAAGGTCACCAGCCGTGCAATCACTTTTGCTGATGGTACCGTTAAAACGCTAGGTATTATGATGGTGGGGGACTACACCTTTGGTACTGAAAAAGCGGAATTGATGGAAATTATGGCGGGTGAGCTGACATATCGCATCGATGGCACAGATGAGTGGATTGCTATTAAAGGTGGCGAGTCGTTTAATGTGCCTACTAATTCATCTTTTGACTTAAAAGTAACGCAATTAGCAGATTATTGCTGTTCGTATTTAGATTAGAATTTATTGATAGTAAGCATAAAAAAGACCTCTCAATCGAGAGGTCTTTTTGTTTAGACTATTAGAAAATTAACATCCTTTCTTAGGGTGACATTTTCCGCCACCAGTATCTCCACCATCGTCACTAGATAGGCTTTTAACAATCGAAATAGTGACTGTTGCTGTAGCGTCCAATTCACCATCAGAGATTGTGTAAGTAAAGCTATCACCACCACGTTTTTTATTTAAAGCTATATAGGTGATGGTGCCATCAGTATTAACAACTGCTGTTCCTTTAGAGCCATTAGTAGCTGAAGTAACTAAAAGTATATTTCCTTCGGGATCACTATCATTAGCAAGCACATCTATAGTGACACTGCTATTTAGCAAGACTTCAGCACTATCTGCAATCGCTATTGGTGCATCATTAACTTCAATTACAGTGATGTTAACGGTACTAGTTGAGTTACCACCAAAACCATCAGAAATTGTATAGCCAAAGTTATCAGTGCCAACATAGTTAGCATCTGGTGTGTAAACAACAGTATTATTACTAATAACAACATCACCATGAAGCGGTATTGATGTGCTGATTATTTGTAATGCATCACCTTCGCTATCACTATCATTAGCCAAAACATCAATGCTTGTTGCTGTATTTTCATCCACATCAGCCGTGTCATTTAGGCTCGTTGGTATGATATTAGTCAATGTTGTTGCTGTAGCTATATCCGATAAGCTTGTTTCATTAGCTGAGTTGTCTCGCGCTCTAACTTGAAAGCTATAGGCTGTATCAGAATCGAGTCCTGTTGCCATATATTTTGTATCTGTTTGCCATGCACTTGAGATGCAATTCAAGCCACCACTAGTACAAATAAATTGATATTCAACAAAGCCGGAATCATCAATAGCATCAACCGCTGTCATGCTAATACTGGATTTATTATCAGCTGTTGGTTGTATCAGCCATGTCATTGGATCTGGATTTGGTGCTGTTGTATCATTAGAAATAGAGGCCACAGTCCCCATGATGTAATATTGTCCCAAACTACCATAATCAGAATAATTACCTTCAGTAGTAGTATTGCCAACACCAGTTATCTCTAGGAAATAGCGTCCTGCAGTTACATTTGTTGAAATCACCGCATTGGTATCATTAAGTGGATCTGAAGCAGCAACGATTGCCTACATCATCCGTTAGCATAGCCTGGATATCTAAGTTAGAACCTCGTCTAACGGAACGAGTATAAGCATCCCATCCTGGATTGATAATAAGGTCAATATCACCAGAAGCCGTATCAAAATAGAATACATCGGTATCTGATCGTATTTCGATTGTTCCTTTATTATCAGGACGAGAATTTAAGGGATCAAACTCAGGGTTACTACTGGCAATAAAACCATTTGAGTCGACAGTAAGAGGTGTTGCCGATGCTTGATTATCACTATGATCGTCAGCACTTACCTGTAAGCGAGTACTAATAATAGAAATATCATCTTGCGTATTATTTGCATCAGTGTATTCGCCTCTACTCCATTGAGTTGCATTATTATAGTAGCCCACTCCCATCACAGGAGCCCATGATGTAAATCCTGAGCCGTGACCGCTATAATATGTAACTGTACTGCTACCATCGTGAGATAAAGCTAGATTATGTCCTAGCTCATGTGATGAGGCTTCAGCAACATAAGGAGCATGTCCTCCACCAAGATTATCGTAATAAACGAAAGCGGGTTGGTAATATTCGTAGTCTGAACGCCCCCAAACACCAACATAAGCTACCCCACCGGCAGTCGAATAAGGCATGAGTTTGCCTGTAGCATCGGTATCACTGGTTACTAATATATGGCCTACTGTGGGGCCAAATGATGCGGGTGCTTCTGTTGTTACATTAATATCAAAAGGGGCTAGGTCTTCAGCAATTCGATGCCATATCTCACCAATATCTACTCTTTCCGCATCAGAAAAGGTGCTTGAATCTGAATCTTTATCAAAAGGCCGAGCTTGATAAATACTTTCAGCACCGTTATTCCACGCTGTTTCAGTAATGGTGTAGCCAGTAAAGTTTACATAAACTGTATTAGCCGATCCAGGTTTGCTGTGTAATTTAAAAGCATCTGTTGGATTAATACCCTCTAATGTCGGATCTGCTTCTAAATCTGCTTGGTTTATTCCTTCTGGCAATACCGTATCTTGGTAGAATATGCCACCACTATTATCGACATTAAGAAAAGAAATATCATTAGCAGGAAAGCTAAAACTATTTAACCATTGAAGAGCACGAGCTTGAGCGGGAACTGGAAGGTTATCAAGTTGCTCTTTAAGACGGCTTGTAGGAAGATTATCAATAGTAACCGTGGCAACGGATCCAAGTATTTTAGTGTTATCAGGAATGGCAATCGCTGTGGTTGATATAATTGATACCGCAAGCAGTGTTAGAGGAAAAGTGAGTTGCTTCATAGTTAATCCTTGGGTTATTCACTATATTGTAAGAATGAAACCAATTTTATAAAAATCATTAAACTATTACTGTGAACAAGTTTGTATATTCTGCCATTATGGCTGTTATATTAGATTCAACAATGAGATAAGGAAGAGCCATGAGTGTTGCAACAGTTTATAGTCGAGCTATTACCGGCATTGATGCCCCTGTAGTAACCGTAGAAGTGCATATATCCAATGGATTACCTAGTTTAAGTATTGTTGGAATGCCTGAGACAGCAGTAAAAGAAAGTAAAGATCGCGTACGTTCAGCACTGATTAATTCGCAGTTTAATTTTCCTCAACAACGAATAACAATAAACCTAGCACCAGCAGATTTACCTAAAGAAGGTGGGCGATTTGATTTGCCGATTGCTTTGGGCATATTAGCTGCATCAGAACAAATCCCAGCTAATTCATTAAAAGGTAAAGAGTTTATTGGTGAGTTAGGATTAACAGGTGAATTACGTTCGGTTCGCGGTGTGTTGCCCACTATTTTGGCAACAAGTGCGTTGGGGCGTGAGTTAATATTACCTTGTGATAATGCACAAGAAGCTAGTTTAGTTGAACATGCTCAAAGTCGTTCAGCCAGCCATTTATTAGAAGTTTGTGCTTATTTATCGGGGCAAAAATCGCTTGAGTTAACTGCTAAGGCGGAACAAAATACAAAGCTTGAATATCCTGATCTTGCAGATGTACGTGGGCAAACACATGCTAGGCGAGCATTGGAAGTTGCGGCTGCAGGAAATCATTCATTATTAATGAGTGGCCCACCGGGAACTGGTAAAACGATGTTGGCAAGTCGATTGCCTGGAATATTGTCTGAAATGACCGAGCAAGAAGCGGTAGAAACTGCGACGGTACATTCAATATCATCACAAGGTTTTAAGGTAGAACAATGGCGACAACGACCTTTTAGAACTCCGCATCATACAGCATCAGCAGTAGCTATGGTGGGAGGAGGCGGTCAACCTAAACCCGGAGAGATATCTTTAGCGCACAATGGAGTATTGTTCCTTGACGAACTACCTGAATTTGATAGGAAAGTATTAGAAGTTCTGCGTGAACCGATAGAATCTGGCAAGATCACTATTTCACGAGCGGCACAGCAAGCTGAATTTCCTGCACGGTTTCAATTAGTCACAGCAATGAATCCATGTCCTTGTGGTTATTTAGGACAAGCACGGTGTCATTGTACGGAAGAGCAAGTTCGACGCTATAAAGCCAAAGTATCAGGTCCGTTAATGGATCGCATTGATATGTTGATTGAAGTGCCGCCAGTGGCTAAGTCTATGTTGCGACCTGCAACAGAAGATGAACAAGAAGAGAATAGTGCAACAGTGCGTGAGCGGGTTGTAATAGCACGGAAAAGGCAAATAGAACGTGCAGGAAAGGCTAATTATTTGTTAGAACATAAAGAGTTAGAGCTTTACTGTGCATTAAGTGACAATGATTATCAACTATTAGAAACAGCAATAAGTCGACTGGGTTTATCTGCACGAGCTTATCATCGTATATTGAAAGTAGCTCGAACAATTGCTGACTTGGCTGGATCAGATAATATTCAAACGCCACACCTTAGTGAAGCGATCAGTTATCGCAGATTGGATACTCGCACCACATAAATAGATATGGCTTCCTGGATACATGAGGATGTCAAAATAGAGAATTATAGATACACATAATTGATGAAAGATTTAAATCCAGAACAGCGAAAAGCTGCACGACATATTGATGGCCCATTACTTGTTTTAGCCGGTGCTGGCAGTGGTAAAACACGTGTTATCACCCGTAAAATCGCCTATTTAATTGAAGAATGTGGCATTGCTGCTCGTAATATTGCTGCTGTGACATTTACCAATAAGGCAGCACGTGAAATGAAAAGCCGTGTTGCTGAGTTGATGGCATCACGAGGCTCATCTGCACGTGGTTTAATGGTGTCTACTTTTCATAATTTAGGTCTAAATATATTACGTAAAGAGTTTAATCATTTAGGCTACCGTGATGGATTTTCAATCTTTGATCAGCAAGATGCCTTGGCAGTATTACGTGACTTAATGGGGCGTGATTTTGCCGCCGATAGTGAACATGCCGAACAGTGTCAGTGGCAAATATCAGAGTGGAAAAACCGGTTAATTTCACCTGAACAAGCAATGATCATTGCCGAAGATGAACAGCAAGCTGCGGCAGCAAAAGTCTATCAACGTTATGTTGCTGCATTACAGGCTTATAATGCCGTTGATTTTGATGATCTTATTTTAAAACCAGTACAATTATTTAAAGATCATCCTGACGTTTTAAAAAAATGGCAGGCGCGTATTCATTATTTGCTAGTGGATGAATATCAAGATACCAATGGTTGCCAATATGAACTGGTAAAACAGCTAGTGGGTATTCGTGAAGCATTGACTGTTGTGGGGGATGATGACCAGTCCGTCTATTCATGGCGTGGGGCACGGCCTGAAAATTTAGTGCAATTACAGCAGGATTACCCGCGATTAAAACTAATAAAGTTAGAGCAAAACTATCGATCAATGGGACGGATCTTACGTGTTGCCAATGCATTGATCAGTAATAATCCTCACGTGTTTGAAAAGAAATTGTGGAGCGCACGAGGTGAAGGTGATCCTATTCGGATTATTGGCTGTCGTGATGAAAATCATGAATCGGAGAAAGTGGTATCAGAACTGCTTTATCACAAGCTAAAGCATAATGCCGAGTTTAAAGATTACGCTATTTTATATCGAAGTAACCATCAATCGCGTCCAATTGAACGCATCTTACGCGAACATGATGTGCCATATATATTAACGGGTGGTACATCATTTTTTTCTCGAGTTGAAGTGAAAGACATTATGGCTTATCTGAGATTGTTGGCTAATCAAGATGATGATAATGCCTTTCTACGCGCTATTAATACCCCTCGACGAGGTATCGGGGCTACAACATTACAAGCACTAGGAAACTATGCCGCTGAGCGTAAAACAAGTATGTTTGGTGCGTGTTTTGAAATGGGCTTAGCTGATAAAGTGAGTGTGAAGGCAAAGGCTCATTTAGAGTATTTTAGTAATTGGTTAGTTGATATTGCCGATCGTGCAGAACGTGGTGATTTGATGGAAACAATCAGGGATATGATTGAAGAAATTGATTACCGAGCATGGTTAGAAGAGGTAACAGGCGATCCCGATCAAGCGATTAGACGGATGGAAAATGTCGAAGAGTTATTAACGTGGATTAAACGCATTATTGATAAAGATACCGAAAAGAAGAGTATTGGCGATATTGCGTCACGCTTAGTGTTAATGGATTTATTGGAGCGGCAAGCAGATGAGAACCAAGAAGATGCTGTTAGCTTGATGACTATGCATGCGGCTAAAGGCTTAGAGTTTCCACATGTCTTTATCATTGGTATGGAAGAAGAGATTTTGCCACATCGAACCAGTATTGAAGAGGATGATGTTGAAGAAGAACGTCGTCTTGCCTATGTGGGAATTACTCGTGCCCAACGAAGTTTAGTCTTTACGTTAGCTAATACACGAAAACGCTATGGCGAAAAGGTCGCTTGTGATGAAAGTAGATTCTTACGAGAACTACCACCAGAAGACTTAATTTGGACCAGTGAGAAAACGAAGGTAGATCCTGAAGAGCGTAAAGAGCGGGGCAAGGCACATATGTCGAATATTAGAGCGATGTTGGATAAAAATTAGGTCGGGTTTTACCCCGACACGACACTGCACTCGGTCATCTTTAGTCTGAGGTAGGGAGGCTTATTCTTCCTCTTCTTCAGGACCATACATAATCTGAACACCGTGTAGGAAATTACGTAGAATTTGATCTTTACACTGGCGGAAATGTTTATGGTCCGCACGGCGGAAGAATGCACTGAGTTCGTGTTTACTGATGCGTAAATCAGCAAGAAGTAAGATTTCTAAAATATCTTCATCTCTTAAATCTAAGGCGATTTTTAGTTTTCTAAAAACAATATTATTGGTTATTTTTTTCTCAGGTTTAGGCTGTTCACCTTCTTTTTTACCACGACGTTTATTGATAAAGCCATTTAAAAATGTAGCTAATTGTACGTCGCTACAATTTTTATAATCAGCATCTTCATCTTTTTTTAGCCAGCTACTTACCTGTTCACGAGAGGTTGTCAGTTCTCCTTGACTAAAGATATCAATCATTGTTTTATCATTCAGATCAAAGGTATAGCGAAGGCGGCGAAGAACGTCATTATTAGTCACAAAAAAATCCTGATTATAGAGGCCAAAGTGCGATTCCTAGGAATAGAAATCGAATAGATAATACGGTGCATAAAAGAGTTGCTAATGCATATATCGGGCGAAGACCTGTGGAAAAAATAGTCTTAACACCGATATAAGTAGCAATCAATGTGATAATAAAACTAAACTCACTGATTACGAGCAATGTTAATAAGGGCATTAAGGTAAGACCATCAACGCCAATTTGACTGCCTTTACTTACTACTAATAAAAGAAATAAGCTTAAAGAAAGTGCAATATATGGAAAGTTAACTGTTTTCATTTTTATGAACTAAGCCCTGTAACGATTAGAATAGCAGGGGTTAGAAATAATTAATTACTTAGCTTGCGATATCATGTGATCAACAGCTGCTTTTACTTCATCATCGCTTAATGCTGGGTTACCACCGCGAGCAGGCATCATGTTGAAGCCGTTAATAGCATTGCTATATAAAGTATCAATACCTTGTTCAATACGAGGAGCCCAATCTTTAGCATTACCTAGTTTGGGTGAGCTCATCATGCCAGAGCTATGACATAGTGCGCAGACGTTTTTAACGACTTGTTCACCATTTGCTGCGCCTGTAGATTCTACTGCAGCGACGATTACAGGTGCTTCACCAATATATACAGCAGCGACAGGTTTAATTCGTTCAGCAACATCAGCAGCAGTCATACTTTCTGGAGTTACCACAGCTTTAGCAACATCTTGCATAGAAGAAAGGAGAACATTTATTAAGCCAAAAACAATAATAAAAGTAACGATGCTAGCAATAAAGAACTTGCCTGATGATTTAGAAGCCATGATTAAACCTTAGATGTGGGTAAATAAAATGTTAATTATA
>DAOUSV010000100.1 GCA_030627065.1 Piscirickettsiaceae bacterium
ATACAGATCTTGCCGGAGATCCCGATGCAAATCAATCAACACCCACCGCATCCGAGATCATGATTAAAACACCATGGACAAAAATTGACGATGTGTTTTATGAATCTCGCGGCGCATCATGGGCATTAATTCACTTACTTAAAGCCATTGAATATGACTTTGCCGACATTCTCATTAAGAAAAATGCCCTTGTTAGCCTGCGTCAAATCATCCGTGAACTAGAATCAACGCAAGAAAATCTTTGGAGTCCAGTCATCTTAAATGGCAGTGGCTTTGGTCTAATGGCAAATCATTCGCTGGTGATGGCATCTTATATTTCAAGAGCTAATGCCGCTATTATTGATTTACGTACCTTACTTAGCCAAGGTTAAAGTATCAGGATAAAACAACTGCTGGCCTGATTTTTTGAAGTTTTCAATGATGTGCTGACCTTTTACACTGGTTACAAAGTCAATATATTTTGTGGCAAGGTCATAGTTAACGTGGCCATGCTTTTCTGGGTTAACCGCCATCACATGATAGGGGTTAAATAAGGCATCATCCCCTTCAAAAACAACTTTCAGGCTCATTTTATCTGCATAGGCTATTTGCGTACCACGATCCGTTAATGCATACGCTTGCTTCTCATCAGCAATTTTCAACACCGCGCCCATGCCTTGGCCGGCTTGAATATACCAAGAACCTTCTGGAACACTCTTCGCCAGTATCCACAATGACTTTTCTTTTTTATGCGTACCAGAATCATCACCACGTGAAATAAAGCCTGCTTGTGATTTAGCAATTAGTCGCAAGGCCTCTATAGCTGTCTTTGCTTGATGTAACTGTGCAGGATCATTCTCAACACCGACAAATACAAAATCATTATGCATTACCGCTTTGCGATCGATAAAATCACCTGATGCAACATATTCAAGCTCTGCTGCCGGTGCATGAACAAACACCACATCAACATCACCATTGCCTCCGATCTTTAATGCCTTACCCGTTCCCACAGCAATCACATCGACTTTAGCATTATATTTAGCTTCAAATACCGGATGTAATACCGCCAATAAACCTGAATTATCAGTACTAGTTGTGGTCGATAATTTTAAATGTTCAACAGCATGAGCAGCAGAGCTTGTTAATAAGATTAAGCCGAGAATAAGTTTAATCATCTATAACTCACGAACCCAATGACCCGACTTGCCACCCGCTTTTTCTAAAAGACGAATATCCGTCATAATCATGCCGCGATCAACCGCTTTACACATATCATATATCGTTAATAGCGCAACTTGTACAGCCGTTAACGCTTCCATCTCAACGCCTGTTTGACCGCTTGTTTCAACTTGAGCACAACACTGCACCGCTACATCATCATCTAAAATATCAAAATCCAAACTGACTTTAGTTAATGCCAAAGGATGACACAACGGAATTAAATCAGATGTTTTCTTTGCTGCCATAATGCCAGCAATTCGAGCAATGCCTAATACATCACCTTTTTTATGATTACCTTGCTTAATTAAATCCAGCGTTTTATCCAGCATCATGATCTGACCTTCAGCAATCGCAACTCGCTTAGTAATCGATTTATTACCGACATCCACCATATGTGCTTCACCCTCTTGATTAAAATGTGTTAAATCTGACATATCGATGCTTCCTTAAAAATGCTATTCTTGCAATTTTGAAGCAATAGAAGTCAACAAGCAAATGAGTATTCAAGTTAAGTTCTTTGCCAGCCTACGTGAAAAAATCGGCATCAGTGAAGCGAAAGTTGAAAATGCCACAACGGCTCGGGATGTTTGGAATATTGCCACAAATAATGCCAAACAGCCTGATAACCTCTTAGTGGCTATTAACCTTGATTACGCCAAATTTGATGATGCCATTAATGATGGTGATGAAATTGCCTTTTTTCCTCCTGTAACAGGCGGCTAAGGTGTCTATTCATATATCAGAACACGCATTTGACCCATGGCAAGAAATAGCCAAACATCAAAAAAACTCAAGCTTAGATAATCAATTTGGCGCCACTGCTTCCTTTGTCGGCACTATGCGTGATTTTAATGATAATGCTGATGTCTCCGGCATGGTATTAGAGCATTATCCTGAAATGACTGAGCGTTATTTACAACAACTCGAACAACAAGCTAAACAGCGTTGGTCATTATTAGATTCGCTTATTATTCATCGTGTTGGTGTAATCAACCCTGCCAATCCTATCGTACTTATTGCCTGCTGGTCTGCACATCGTAGAGCCGCATTGGATGCCTGTGCTTGGCTTATCGAAGAACTTAAACACAACGCCCCTTTCTGGAAAAAAGAAACAGGCCATCATGGTGAACATTGGGTTGAAAAAAATACCGATGGATTCTAATGCTCACTATTTTCGCTTATCTGTTTCAAATCATGATTTAGGTCAATCTGCACAAAATAAAGACACTGTATAATTCTTAATTTAGTCCCTGAGGAGCAATTACTGATATATGTTTAATATTGACCAAGAAAAGGCAAAAGAGATTACTACTGGATTTCAAATTCCAGTCAAACCAGAAGTTCTGATTGAGTTACAGCAAGAACAAGCAAAAGAAAATCAAAATATTAATGCTATTGCAGAAGTTATTGCCAAAGATGTCGCCTTATCAGCCAATATTCTTAAAACAATAAATTCACCCATTTTTGGTCTAAATAGAACAATTACCGATATAAAACAAAGCGTGATCATGCTAGGCATTGATTCGGTTTCTAATATAGCCTCCTTTTTTCAGCTTAAGAATGCCTCTAAACCTGGCGATAAAAAGGCCGCTATATCCCATGAAAAATATTGGGATACAGCCATGCAAACGGCCAATATGGTCGGCATCCTCATAGAACAACTTAATTTGAAAAATAATTGCCCATTTGAAGATGCCTATGCACTTGGATTATTTAGAGATTGCGGCATTCCTTTAATGGCAATGAAATTTCCAGATTATAAAGAAATATTAATTGAAGCTAACACCCACCCTCAGCAAGAGTTTACGATCATTGAAGAAAGTCACTACCAAACGAATCATGCTGTCGTAGGATATTTTGTCGCGAGATCATGGAATTTCCCCCAGAATATTTGTGAATTAATTCTTCGTCATCATGAACCACGTTATTTAGAAGACTCCTCAGTGACTCCTCAACAAAAAGACTTATATGCTTTAATCAAAATTGCTAGCAATGCATTGAGTCAGTACATCTATATGAAGGATGATACTGAGTGGTATTTAGCAAAAGAGTCCGTTTTAGGCTATTTAGGCTTAAGTGAGCCTGATTATCAAGATATTGAAGACGATTCAAAAGAGACCTTCAGGACTCAGTTTGGTTAAACCTCTCTCTATTACAGCTACCATTTTAAAATCATCGAAATAGTCCTTTATCATCAATCTATTAGATTATCTTTAGATGTACGTTAATCCTGTTCGATTAACTCAATTTTATAACCATCAGGATCTTCAACAAAAGCTAAGACGATTGTGCCGTGCATCATTGGCCCTGCTTCACGAATCACTTTACCACCTCGTTTTTTGATTTGTTCACAGGCAGCAACCGCATCAGGCACGGCAATGGCAATATGACCAAAGCCATTACCTAAGTCATAGTTGTCGGTATCCCAGTTATAAGTAAGCTCTAAAACCGTGTTGTTCTCTTCATCACCATAACCAACAAAAGCTAAACTAAATTTACCGTCAGGATACTCCTCTTGTCTCAATAATTTCATACCCAATACCTCTGTATAAAATTGTAATGATCGTTCTAAATTCCCAACCCGTAACATGGCGTGTAACATTCTCATTATTCTTGCTCCTCTATACCAAGTGAATCCCAAATTTCATCAATTTTAGCCACAACATTCGCATCACGTTCAATCGGCCGACCCCACTCCCGCTCTGTTTCGCCAGTCATCTTATTCGTTGCATCCATACCCATTTTTGAACCTAACCCTGAAACAGGCGATGCAAAATCAAGATAATCAATCGGGGTGTTTTCGATTAATGTGGTATCCCGTGCTGGATCCATACGCGTGGTAATTGCCCAAATCACATCATTCCAATCACGGACATTAACATCATCATCTACCACGATAATAAACTTGGTGTACATAAACTGGCGTAAGAATGACCAAATACCCATCATCACCCGTTTGGCATGACCTGGATATTGTTTTTTCATACTAACCACAGCCATACGATAAGAACAGCCTTCTGGTGGCAGATAAAAATCAACGATCTCTGGAAATTGTTTTTGCAAGATAGGCACAAAAACTTCATTCAATGCCACACCTAAAATAGCCGGCTCATCAGGCGGTCTACCAGTGTAGGTACTGTGATAAATAGGATCTTTTCGTTGGGTGATCCGTTCAATGGTGAATACGGGGAATTGATCAACTTCATTATAATAACCGGTGTGATCACCATACGGCCCTTCATCTGCCATATCATCAGGATAGATAAAGCCTTCTAATATGATTTCAGCACTGGCTGGCACTTGTAGATCATTACCCACACATTTTACTAACTCTGTTTTAGAACCGCGTAAAAGGCCGGCAAAGGCATATTCTGACAAGCTATCAGGAATCGGCGTGACCGCGGCTAAAATAGTCGCAGGATCACAACCCAGAACCACACTAACGGGGAAAGGTTCGCCGGGATGTGCTGCTTGCCATTCTTTAAAATCTAATGCCCCACCACGATGGGATAACCAACGCATAATCACTCTGTTTTTACCGATAACTTGTTGGCGATAAATCCCTAGGTTTTGTCTTGGCTTATCCGGCCCTTTAGTGACGACTAGACCCCAAGTAATTAGCGGCGCGGCATCATCCGGCCAACACAGTTGGATCGGCAGCTGGCTTAAATCAACCGCATTACCTTCAATGATTTGTTGCTGACAAGCGGCCTTTTTAACTACTTTAGGAGCCATGTTTAACACCTGCTTAAAGATGGGCATTTTCTGCCACGCATCTTTCATTCCTTTTGGCGGCTCGGGTTCTTTTAAGAAGGCTAATAATTTACCGACTTCACGTAGAGCTTCTACCGATTCTTCACCCATTCCAAGCGCAACACGGTGCGGTGTGCCAAATAAATTGGCTAACACAGGAATGGTGCTGCCTTTTGGGTTTTCGAATAATAAGGCTGGGCCACCAGCTCGTAGAACACGATCACAAATCTCGGTCATTTCTAACTCAGGATCGACTTCCACCGTGATACGTTTAAGTTCACCACGTTGTTCTAGGTGGTCGATAAAGTCTCTTAGATCTGTGTATTTCACTTAACTTATACTCTCTACTTAATTACATTCCGTAGATTGAACTTTAGTTCAACATGTCGAGTTAAAACTCGACCTACTACCTTTAAACTGCAATGCCAGAATGACGAAGTAAAGCATCAATCTTAGGTTCACGGCCACGAAATTCGATAAATAATTCCATCGGTTCGCGTGAGCCACCTTGCTCTAAAATAGCTTCTAAAAACTCAATACCCGTCGCACGATCAAAGATACCTTTTTCTTCAAACTTAGAAAACGCATCAGCTGATAACACTTCTGCCCATTTATAACTGTAATAGCCTGCGGCATAACCACCAGCAAAGATATGCGAAAAGCTATGGGCAAAACGATTGAATTTAGGTGGTTTGACCACGGCAACTTGCGCTCGCACTTCTGCTAGAATCTTATCGACTTGATTGGCTTGCTCCGGATTAAATTCCAAATGTAAACGGAAATCAAATAGCGAAAACTCTAATTGACGCACCATAATCATTGCTGATTGGAAGTTACGCGCGGCAATCATTTTATCGAATAAATCCTGCGGCAACACTTCACCAGTTTCATAATGACCCGAAATCAAGTCTAAGGCTTCACGTTCCCACGCCCAGTTTTCCATAAATTGACTCGGTAATTCGACCGCATCCCATGCCACACCGTTAATGCCCGACACTCCGGCATGATGAATTTTAGTCAACATATGATGCAAACCATGACCAAACTCATGGAATAAAGTGGTCACTTCATCATGGGTAAATAAGGCCGGTTTATCACCAACAGGTTCAGAGAAATTGCAGGTTAAAAAGGCAAC
>DAOUSV010000176.1 GCA_030627065.1 Piscirickettsiaceae bacterium
AAACCTTCATCATCGTGGCTTTTAAATGCACCGAGAATAAAATTCCCTGCTCTTTGGCGCTATCAATTTCTTGTGCAATAAACCGACGCAGTGCATTTTTATTAAGCACGGTTGCATCAATGATTTCATCTGCAAGTACGGCTGTTGTTTGTTTTAAGACTGTGATACTACCCGCTTCATCTTCTAATTCAATGCGAACATTACCAGCACTATTGATAGTCACTGATTTTTCATTCGCAAAGAAATCATTGTCTGCCATGCTAGCAACATGGGTCTGTGAATCAGCTTGCCAAGCGCCCATTGCATGAGGATTCGAGCGTACATAGTTTTTCACTGCGGGTGGTGCACGACGATCAGAGTTACCTTCACGAAGAACAGGGTTTACTGCACTACCTTTAATCTTATCGTATCGTTCTTTGATACTTCTTTGCTCATCATTCGTGGCTTCTTCAGGGTAATCTGGCAGCTTATACGCTTGCTGTTGTAGCTCTTTAATGACTGCTTTTAGCTGTGGAACTGAGGCACTGATATTAGGCAGCTTAATGATATTAGTATCAGCTTTTAATGCTAACTCACCCAATGTCGCTAAGGCATCAGGAATTTGTTGCTCTGCTGTCAGATACTCAGGAAAATTTGCAATAACGCGTCCTGCTAATGAAATGTCACTCAGTTCAATCGTTATATTTACAGATTGAGTAAACGCTTTAATAATAGGTAGCAATGATTGAGTTGCTAATGCGGGTGCTTCATCTGTTTTGGTATAAATGATTGTTGACATGTTATTTCCTAATAGTATTAATTCGTTCTACCGCTTCTAATAAGCGTTGTTTGTCTGTTGTGTAAGCAAAGCGGATGTATTGTTCGGCTTTATTGTGTCCGAAATCATTCCCCGGTGTGACTGCAATACCTGCTTTTTGTAGCCAGTAGTTGCTTAATGCCATGCTATTTGGGATCTGTTCATTTAAAAACTGTGTGCAGTTTGCATAGGTATAGAATGCACCTTGTGGTGTAGTTTCTATCTCTAATCCTATATTTTGTAATTCGGGTAATAATGTATTTCTGCGTTGTTCAAAACATTGGCGGCGCCGCTCTAAAATTGCCAATGTATCTGAGTTAAATGCCGATAATGCGGCATATTGTGACATAGTCGGTGCGGCAAGAAATAGATTTTGAGCTAAACGCTCCATCACATCTTGATAACCATCGGGGATCACTAACCAGCCTAATCGCCAACCGGTCATACCAAAGAACTTAGAAAAGCTATTAATCACAAAGGCATTTTGATTAACTTCAAGTGCGCTTGTCGCTTTTAAGCCATCATAAGTCAGCCCATGATAAATTTCATCAACAACGAAATGACCTTGCTTGGAAGTGATTACTGTTGATAATTCAACTAACTGCTGTTTTGATAGTACGGTTCCCGTTGGATTGGAGGGCGATGCAACCAATGCCATCACCGTATCTTCATCCCAATATTGTTCAATATGTTCTGAAGTGAGTTGATAATTCGATGTCGAATCAACGGCAATGGATTGTGATTGTCCTTCAACAAAGCGGGCAAAGTTTCGATTACAAGGATAACCAGGATCAGCCAGCATTACTTTCTTACCTTGCTCTAATAAAGCCCCCATAGTTAATAATAACGCCCCAGAAGCCCCTGGGGTAATAACAATGCGATCAGCCGATACGGTTACGTTGTAATTCTGTTGATACCAATTTGCCACAATCTCTCTTAATTCTGGCAAACCTAATGCGGGTGTGTAATGTGTTTTGCCTGCTTTTAATGTGGCAATGCCAGCATCAATAATAGGCTGTGGCGTATCAAAATCAGGCTCGCCCACTTCCATATGAATAATATCGTGACCTTGTGCTTCTAGCTTTTTGGCTTGAGCCAATATATCCATCACATAAAATGGCGATATATCTTGTGCTCGTTGTGCAATGATATTTTTAGGCTTGTGCATGCAATACTTTCAAGTCCTCGACTTGAATATAGTCGCCTGTTATTTTCAAACCATTAAGTACTTTACAAGGTAAATCAGGCTCACCTAAATGATCTAATACAGTCATTGCTCCCGTAAAATTATCGTCTTTTGTATAGTTATTTAAGGTAACAATTGTCGGTATATTCGCTGCACATGATGATATGACACCATTAGCTGAATCTTCAAATACAATACATTCATCAGCGGATAAACCGAGCTGTTGTAAACAGTAGTCAAAAATATCCGAGGCTGGCTTTTTAGCCGGCACAATATCTCCCGCGGCAATACAATCAAACCACTCTAAAGCATGCTCACCTAATGTACTGCTAACCAATGCAGTCACATTTTCAGGTGTTGTTGTTGTCGCAATTGCCAGTCGAATACCGGCCTCACGCAACTCATTAATTAATCGAACGACACCTGGACGTAATGAAATCGTCTTTGATTGTAATAAGGCAACATAATGCTTGGTTTTCTTAGCGTGTAACTCTTTAATCAAATCATCAATCTTTCCATCATAGGAAAAGTTAGTATTGAAGTCAGTTAAAAAGTAACGAATGCGCTCTTTACCACCTGTTACTGCGAGTAACTTGCCATATAAATCTTCATCCCAATGCCAATCTAAACCAACATCATCGAATGTTTGATTAAAGGCAATACGGTGCCCATCGCGCTCTGTTTCAGCTAATGTACCATCCACATCAAAAATGATTGCTTTTAATTGTGTCATAAATCGTCTATTTATCTAAAAGTGAGGTAAGATAATAGCAAGTTTTTGCACATTTTTGCGTTATCTGGTATAAAATGCGCCCTTAATTTTAAAAAATGTTATCGAGGTTTTTGTATGGCTTCAACAGAGTTTTCAACGTTCGCCCCTTATGTAGAGAAAAAAGGGGAGGAATATATGAATGATGATCAATCCAGTCATTTCAGAGCAATTCTGGAAAACTGGAAATTAGAATTAATGGAAGAAGTTGATCGTACTGTGCATCATATGCAAGATGATGCGGCTAACTTCCCTGATCCTAATGATCGCGCTACACAAGAAGAAGAATTCACCCTTGAGTTACGAACGCGAGATCGTGAACGTAAACTAACTAAAAAAATTAAGAAATCTTTAGATGATCTTGATAGTGGCGATTACGGATTTTGTGAATCATGCGGTACTGATATTGGTATTCGTCGCCTTGAAGCTCGGCCAACAGCCGATCTTTGTATTGACTGTAAAACATTGGATGAAATTAGAGAAAAGAATAAAGTTTAATACTTTTTCTAATTACTTACATACAGACAAAAAAATGCCCCGATATTCGGGGCATTTTTGTATGTAGCAGGTAAAAACTTATATTGAGACTTTTACACGATAAGTATTTTTTGTCATAACAAGGCAAAAATAGTCGAAAAATCGCAGTTTACTAATGTAAATGAGCATTTTGAGATTATTTTTAACGCCGCCTCTGGCTAAAAGACGAATAGTGTAATGTCTTGACGGTAAAATATTCAGACTATTCTACAGCACCCTATAGTATG
>DAOUSV010000093.1 GCA_030627065.1 Piscirickettsiaceae bacterium
CAGTTAACTAATTACTTTTTAGGTAGGAATTAATAATGAGAAATCGTTATGTAATGAAAATAGTGATGCTCTTTTGGCTTAGTATTTTTTCAAGCCTCGCAATGGCTGAAGAAACCGTCAATGTCAGTGTCGATCGCTCATGGGGCATATTATTAGGTGATGAAATCAATGTTTATATTGATACTCGCTCACTGAACGATGATATCGCTGAATCTAGCTTACCTCAAACAGATAAACGCTACGGAACATGGTTGTATTTAAAAGCCATTACAACGACAGCAGAGCAGTTGGTATTGAACTATCAAGTGGTCAATGTGCCAAAGAAAAATACTGAGATTGAAACGCCACCTTTTGATATGAAACTCAATAATGAGCAGTGGATTGTTATTCCATCAATTTCATTAACAATTGGTCCGTCGTTAGCTGTATCTGAAGCGGGTGCTGATAACGTAGCACCGAAAGAAGATAGCAAGCCAACATTGATACCAACCACTGAAATGACTAAGCAATTAAAACTATGTATTGCGGTTGCTGTGTTATCAATTCTTATCTTAGTCTTGTGGCATTTTGGTTGGAAAACTAAGAATCGTCAGCCATTTGCACAAGCGGTTCATGATTTATCCCGTTTTTCATGGGGTAAAGCACTTAACTCTGATCAAGCCAGTCGTGTTTTACATGCAGCATTTAATCAAACGACAAATACCATCGTAGTTTATGGTGAGTTAGATAACTTATTTGAGCAACAGGCTTGGTTAATACCATTGAAAGAAGACATCGAATCTTTCTATCAACAATCTGAGCAACGCTTTTTTGCACGTCAAACAGGACAAGAAATCAGCATTGATATGATGAGAAAACTAGCTAAAGCGTGTCGCGCTAAGGAGATGCTAGCATGACACTCTTCGGGCTGGCGTGGGCTGTCCCCATGGTGCTGTTTTTATTGCCGTTAGCTGTGTTGCCGTGGATCACACACAATCAAGATAAAACGGTTGCATGGAGTCATTTTGTACCAGTGGATCCTTTGTCTAACTTGATCGGAACTGGGCTTAAAGTATTAGCAACACTGGTATTTTTAGGTTTGATTTTTGCACTTTCAGGGCCTTATGTTCCAGAGAAAAAAGTGGAGCGTGTCGGTAGTGGTGCTGAAGTTGTTGTGTTGGTGGATCGTAGCCGTAGTATGGATGATCCGTTCTCAACACGAGGTAAAGCTCTGGCGGTGAACCGTACTATGGGTAAGGGTGATAGTAAGCGCCGAATTGCCAAAAAGTATCTACTAGAGTTTGTTGATAAACGTCCTGATGATCGCTTTGGTTTTGTATTGTTTAGTGATAAAGCCTTGGATTTACTACCATTGAGTTATAACAAAGCTTCTATACGAGCCACAATCAATGCCAGTGCATTAGGTAAGGGTTTATCAGAAACCAATATTGCCAAAGCAATGATTAAAGCCGCTGAAATGTACGCTAAAGAAACCTATCACGGTTCTCGTACTGTATTGCTAGTATCTGATGGTGGACAAGAGTTTTCGGCTGAAGACAAGAAGCTGATTGCTGAACTGTATCAGCGTGAAACATTAACGCTGTATTGGGTTTATATGAGGTCAACGGCAGGCTTGAGTATTGAAGAAGAAGGTGATGATGATTCTTGGAAAAACACACCCGAGAAGAAACTACATAAATTCTTTAAATCATTAGGTGTACCGTATCGTGTTTTTGAAATTGAATCAGTAAAAAGCTTTTCAGAAGCGATTGATACAATTGATAAGAAAGAAAGCCAAACCTTGATTGTGGAAGAGATTATTCCACGTGAGATAAAAACAGCGCCATTCTTTTGGCTTGCAATGATGACCATGTTGATATTGGTTTTAGCACAATTTTATACGGCGTGGGGAGTGAGGAAAGCACATGAATAAGTCATTTTTAGCACATTGGTTATTAGTAGCAATTGCAGTTATCAGTTTATTGGGAGCAGGACGTGCGGGACTATCATTAGTAGAGTCGGGTAATATTAATGACTTTATTGGAAATACAGCAGGCACGGACGAGGTTCCAGAACATTTAAAAGCACAGTTTGCTCAAGCTTATAGTGAAGCTGAAAGCGGTGAAACAGGCCTTGCCTTAGAACGATTGACTACAGTTGTGACGACAGAAGATGCTGCATTAGAAGCCGCCGCTTATTATAACCGGGGCAATATAAACCTTCGTAAAGCAAGAGCAATGGAGAAAAGTGATAATGGACGTATTGCCTTGATTGGTCTTGCAAAACAGGACTATAGAACGGCATTATTGATAGATTCTGAATTATGGGATGCCCGTTACAATTTAGAACTTGCATTAATTATGGTGCCAGAAGAATCTTCTGCAAATAAGAAGTACACTAAACGAAAAGGCTCAGAAAGCGTTATCGTTAAAGCGGTAGGTTTTAGAGTAGATTTACCATGAAGTTTTCTTATCAGGCCCGTATAACTGCGGCGGCATCAGTGATGGCGTTAGTCGTATTAATGGTGGCATTTGCGTTATGGTTTCCTAAAACAGATCGTACTATTAAAGTCATGGATTTGATGTTTGTACTTGATATTACACAAAGTATGGATGTAACCGATGTTGAGGTTAATAATGAAACGGCAACACGACTAGAGTGGGCAAAAGACTACACTAAGAAAACATTGCAAAAATTGCCTTGTGGTTCACATGTTGGGCTTGCAGCATTTAGTGAGTCGCGTAGCTTGGTATTGATGAATCCTGTTGAGATTTGTTCTAGTTATAATGATTTGACACAAATGCTTGATAAGATCCATGGCTCTATGGCGTGGGCATTATCGAGTGAAGTATCAAAAGCCGTGTTTGGTGCTATCGATCAAGCAAAACTAATGGATCCGATGCCTAATATTGTTTTTATTACCGATGGACATGAATCTCCACCGCTACACAAAGAACTTTATCCTAAATACAAAAAGAAATTAGGCGATATTTCAGGTGTTTTTGTTGGTGTCGGTGGCGATAAGCTATTACCTATTCCTAAGCATAAATTTGATGGGACGGCTGATGGGTTTTGGGAACAAGGTGAAGTGTTACATGAAGATGTTTATGCCTCGTTACGCAGTGAATCAGAAGAAGTGCGTAATGCGAGACCAAGAAATGAACATTTATCATCACAAAAACAGCCGCATTTAAACCGTTTAGCCGATATGCTTAAGTTTGATTATATTATTTCACCTTCTGATACCAATGAAGTGATAGAAGCATTAGAGGAAAAAGTAACAACTCGTGATCAAGTTGTAAATTATGATTGGGCTCCTTGGTTTGCAGCTATTGCTCTTTTTATCCTTGCATTACTTTATCTGCCGTTTAATCTTATTCGTCGTTTAAAGTAGGTATATATCCAAGAAATTTGAAGATGCAGTTTTTTACCGTTTATGCTGAGCCTGTCGAACCATCTTTCGACGAGCTCATGACGAACGGTGCAATCATCTAAGATCTACATATTTAATGATAACGGGAATATCCCAGTGAATTCTTTATCTTCGTTTTCGAGTAGATGAGTTACGGCCACGGCCTCGATGTTGGGGCTTAGGATCTGCCTCGAAATTACCATACTCATCATCATCGGATGAGCCTGCTTCCACCCTCTTTTTGGGTTCAAAACCTGGAATGATATCACCTTGAAACTGTCGACCAATAAGACGTTCAATAGACTGTAATTGCTTAGACTCATCGTGACTGAACAATGAAACAGCCAAACCAAGAGTGCCTGCACGACCGGTACGACCAATACGATGCACATAGTCTTCTGGTAGATAGGGGAGAGCAAAGTTAACCACGCAAGGAAGTTGATTTACATCAATACCACGAGCGGCAATATCAGTAGCTACCAATACTATAACATTCCCATTTTTAAACCCCTCTAAGGCACGTGTACGTGCATGCTGAGTTCTGTTTGCATGGAGAGAGTCGGCATTAATGTCGGCATCTTTCAGCTGTAATACCAACCTATCGGCACCTTTCTTGGTGCGACTAAAAACCAAAATTTGATGCCACTTATTCTTTTTAATTAGGTGAATCAATAGCTCGCTTTTTCGCTCTTTGTCTACAGGATGAAATAGCTGCTTAACCGTATCGACAACGCTACTCGCTGTAGCCAGTTCAATCAAAAGTGGATTATTTAACATGTCTTTAGCAAGCGACTTAATTTCCGTAGAAAATGTCGCTGAAAACATCAAGCTTTGACGTTGGCTTGGCAGTAGCGTTTGTATGTGATGGATATCATTGATAAACCCTAAATCCAACATGCGATCAGCCTCATCCAAGACCAATATTTCAAGCTGATCAAAGTTAATCGCCTGTTGATTATAAAGATCAATCAAACGACCAGGCGTAGCAATAAGTACATCTAAACCACCTTGCAGCTGGACAATCTGCGGTTCAATCCTCACACCACCAAACACGGCGGCAGAGCGAATGTTTATATGGCGGCTATAGTTTTGAACACTATAGGCAACTTGAGCCGCAAGCTCACGCGTAGGCGTAATGACTAAGGCTCGGATATGATGAGCCTTGGGACTAGGGCCACCAGATAATAGTTGCACCATCGGTAGCGTAAAGCCAGCCGTTTTACCCGTGCCAGTGTGTGCCACGGCCATAACATCACGCTGACTAAGTACCGCTGGAATAGCATCAACTTGTATCGCTGATGGTGTTGTATAACCCTGTTCTGCAACTGTTTTTAACAGCTCATCACATAAGCCTAAAGAGCCAAATGACATCGATAAATATTCCTTAGATTGGATGGTCATGGATATATGATACCTGTCCATAAGCAATTGAGGGCAGAGTAAGACTTATTCTTTACTCAGGCACTTCAATATGAATTAAATGTAAGCCTTTGGCTTTAGCCTTAGGGCTTAGTTTGTTTTCTTGGCGTTGCTGTAGATAGAGCGAGATATCATCTAGGCTGATGCGATCTCTGACCAAATCAAGCAAAGTCCCCATCAAATAACGAATCATGTGCTTTAGAAAGCCATCTCCAATGATCTTAAGATAATACATATTATTAGCTAATGGTGAAAAGTTGGCTTGATGAATGTCACAGTAAAAAATATCTCTAACACTTGTGCTGATATTTTTATCGCGGCTACTAAAGCTATAAAAATCATGTTTACCAATGAATAGCTGACAGGCTGTTCGTAGTAATGCCAATTTGTTTGGAGACATGTTGTTGAGCGGAAGGTGCAGAGCAATATCGGAGGTAGCTACATTATCAACCGGCGAGACTGTAAAGTAATAGTGATATTCCTTGCTAATACTACTTCTATTGGGTTGATAGTCTTTTGTTGATGGTAGGCATTCTAGGATACGGATATCGACTGGCAACAAAGAATTGAGACCTAATAATAGGTGCTCAGGCCTGATCTCATCGGCTATAGTGATTTTTGCTCTTTGGCCCTGAGCATGAACGCCAGCATCTGTCCGACTAGCGGCGGCAATAGTACAGGGCTGATAGTTTGTTATTTTTCTCAAGGCATTTTGAATTGTACCTTCTACTGTAGGCTTTTCTTCATATAAAGTATCTGTAGATTGTGCCTGCCAGCCAAAGTAGTGAGTGCCTTTATAAGCAATCGTAACGTGATAGCAGTACATATTCTGATGGTTAATCCTGTTAAAGTTCAAGTAATTAAATCACGTACCACCCAGAATCAAGAATAAGATAGCTTCATATTTACCTCAGCTATCTAGCCACTCATCGACACCCTGTTCTTCAATGACTCTATTGAATTCTACTTACTCTAATGCTTCTAGTGTTTTATTTCATTTTTTTACGGTCAGCTGCAAGCAATTGTTATGTATTTTTACGCTATTCACTTTTTGATTCACCACACTTTGGGCAGAAGCTAAGTGAATTAAGCCAAAATAACCATTCTGTATTACCTTTGCCACTGACGGCAGACCAGAACCACTTTGAGCCGCAATTAGGACATTTTATACTTACGCAAGCAAAAATGAATGAAAGTAAGCTACCGCCCGCTACAAAGTAGAAAAATGATTCATTAGATAGGGTATCAATATTCATTTGACCATAAAGCATCGAAAAACCAGACAATAAAAGAGCGACAAACATTGTTTTAAATTGTCCGAGTGTGGCGCCTTGTTATGTGCTTTCTCCCAAGTTGATTGCAAGCTGTTGAAACATATACTCATCGCTAATTGGTTCAAATATTGTTTTTAGTTTTTTATAGGA
>DAOUSV010000166.1 GCA_030627065.1 Piscirickettsiaceae bacterium
AGAAATATATCAATTAAGTATATTAATAATTTATAGCCTCTAATTGCCTGCTATTTAATGCTTAAGAGAGGTAAGTTTGTCTAAGCTTATTAAAATCAGCTATGTAAAGTTTTTGTTTAAATTTCTTATAGATATCATCCGTAGCTTGATTTGCTATATGATCGAATTTAAGACCAATATTTTTAGACGTAGCTAAATGCTCTCTAAGTAAATTCCAATCTCGATCGGGGCTTCGCATTTCAGTATCAAAATCAGTAGCAATTCGAGTTAGTTCAAGCATATATTGTTTGACATCAATAACAAACTTGCTCTTTAGATTAATGATTAAGGCATCATTTTTGTGATGATAACGTTGCCAATTTAATTGATAACTATCCGAATCTGTTGTTTCGTAATAGCGATACAATATCAACTCTAGTTCTTTAACGTTATTTTGGATTTGATGAAACAATTCAATCTGCGGCAGTTGTTGCTCAATAAGAGTATCAACATTATTAGCCACATTATTACCAGCTCTATTGACATCGTTAATTATGACTATTCCACTAACAAATAGAAGTATAAGAACAGCTATAAACTGATAATTTCTCCATTTATTATTAAATGCCGAGTTCATTGCAGTACCTTTTTGCATCTTTGCTCTTAACTATGATGTAGTACCAATAAGACGTTTAATATTAGATATTGTTACATTTCAGCTCTAATTTTTTGATAACGATTTAAATCATCAATTACATCAACATCCCATTGCTCTTGAATTTCAAACCAGTTTAAGTTGGCTTTTTTAGCTCGCTGTCGAGTCGTATCCAGCACGTGCTCATCACTCCAAGTAATATTGCGAAAAAGTGTTGGATTAGCTTGCTTCATTCCGATCATGACATAGCCACCATCTTCTGCTGGCGCAATAACAACATCATTCGTATTTAACTTATTAATGGCAAAATCAAAGTCATCTATTGTTAATGACGGGCAGTCACAACCGACTAGTAATACCTTTGAATAGGACTGAAGTTCATGACTAATGGCATGATGCATACGCGCACCTAAATCATTGCCTTTCTGTGTATGTAATGACAGCGGGTAATCATCAGTACACGTTTGAAAAAAGGCATCTGTTATATCGGGTGAACACCATAATTGAACCGGACAATAATTGGATTGGGATACTATTTTCAATATCCGTTGGCTAAGTTCAATATGAACATCTCGTGCCTGTTCAGCACTTAAATCAGGCATTAATCGCGTTTTAACCTGCCCTGCTATCGGTGCTTTGCAAAAAACAAGTATTGCCGTATCAGGATATTTATAAATCACGCTTAAATGGCATTGTTAATATATTGACTAATTGCACATCTTGTTTATCTTGATAGTTAGCTAAACCAATCGTCATATTGGTATGACCCTGTTGTGGTTGGTCAATATAACTACTAAAAAGCCGATCCCACACACTGATTGAAAAACCATAATTACTATCGGTTTCAGACTGAATAATTGAGTGATGCACACGATGCATATCAGGCGTGACCAAAATTAAACGGAGTCGTTTATCTATTAAAGAAGGAATATTGATATTACTGTGATTAAACAAGGCACAGCTACTTAATATAATTTCAAACAGAATAACTGCAACAGGATTCACTCCTATAATTAAGATCATAATAAACTTATAAATCATTGAAAGTAGTATCTCTATTGGGTGAAAACGTATTGCAGTTGTCACATCAAAATCTAAATCCGTATGATGTACTTTATGCAATCGCCATAACCATTTCCAGCGGTGGGAGGCACGATGCTGTCCATATATAGCCAGATCCAGCAAGATAAGCCCCAATATTATTGCCAACCAATGCGGCAATTCAATGAGGTTTAATAATCCCCAATCATGCTGTTGAGCCGTATTTGCTGCCCAAAGAGCTGCAGCGGCAACCGTCAAGCGCATAATGACCATATTGAGTATTGAAAGTCCAAAGTTGGTCGTCCATCGTTGCCAGCGTGAGACTAAAAGAGGCCGGCGAGGCGTAATAATCTCCCACGCAATCATAATCACTAACAGGCCAACAAAAATAGCTAAACGCTCTAATCCTTCCAAAACTGACCCTTTCTATATAGTTGTTCTAATTCATTTGGGCTTGCACCAAAAAAATAACGTAACCGTAGCGACCACATCAGTAAGATAGTTTTAATAATGCCAAATTTTAACCATCGCCGACCTGAACTTATCACCTTGCTCAGAATGCAATACGCTTGACCACGTTTTTTAAGCCTTGATGTCAGCTCAATATCTTCCATTAAGCTAATATCAGCAAAACCACCCAACTCGGTAAAGCTTGTTTTGTCGATAAACAAAGTCTGATCACCAGTGGATATACCCGTCAAACGTGAGCGTTTATTCATCAGCCAAGCGACTACTGACAGTAAATAATGCCCCGTTAATGTGATATTAAACCATCCCCATTGATAACCCAGCTTTACCGCATGTTGAATTTGTTCAATAGCATCATCAGGCAACACCGTATCAGCATGAAGAAACAACAGTATCGGCGCATTGGCAACTGCCGCCCCTTCATTCATTTGCTTTGCTCGTCCTGCCTTGGCATTGATAAGCTTATCAACATAATCTTGAGCCAAATTAACCGTATTATCAATGCTACCACCATCGACCAAGATCAGTTCGCACTGAGGGCGTAAGGCTTGCAATGGGCTTAAAAAAGCAACGATCCCAGCCTCTTCATTTAAGCTGGGAATAATGATACTTATTTCAGTCATTCGCCAAATCTAGCAACAACTAGACTCATCAGTAGCACAACATTCATTACCACTATGTGTACCGCCTTTTGTTTCACTCGCTGGACGTATTGTGCCAGCAGGCGAACACCATGATTTTGGCTCTTGTAAGATCTTAGGTGTAATACCGATAAAGTCATCGCCATAAACACCTTGCGTCATTAACTCAAAGGATCGCGCACAAGTCGCAATGCGGTGGCCTCGTGGATAAACATGGCCTTCATCATCATACACTTCCGAATAAGGCCCGCGATATATCACCGCATGACCGACATCTAAACAAGGTTCATCTTTAGGTTTGGTCGCGGTAATGGTTACTGAACGGAATTCAATATCTTCAACGACCTGCCATGGCTCCCCTTCCCACTTATCATAAGCAACAGCGACAAAACCGGCCTTAACAAAAGCATCCAACATTTCTTGCTCTTGTAATGCACCCGAAATACAGCCACTCCATAATGTCGCATCATCTTTAAGATGTTGCGGCACATACTCATCACTCACAATATCGGAAATAGCAACACGACCACCCGGCTTAACTACCCGGAAAATCTCATCAATCATTTTAGCTTTATCACTATCATGCACAAGATTAAGCACACAATTAGACACCACTAAATCAACGCTATTATCTGCAATAAGTGGACTCTGGCTTGATTGCTCTTGTTGCCATTGTTGGTGGCGAATTAAGCTTTCAGCATCACTAATAGGTGATTGCTTAAGATGTTGATCAACCGCATCTAAATCAACCGCCAAATCTTGAATCAAACCCTTAACGAACTCAACCTTATTGCCACCCAGCTTCTCAGCCATTTCAACTTGATATTTGCGAGCAAGCGCCAACATATCATCATTCATATCAATGCCGATCACCTTGCCATGTTCACCAACAAGTTGTGCAGCCATATAACAAATTTTGCCCGAACCAGCACCTAAATCAAGCACGGTATCGCCCTCTCGTACATAACGAGAAGGATCACC